>CAZOBR010000015.1:22999-24553 GCA_964578035.1 uncultured Gammaproteobacteria bacterium | reverse complement strand
GCCGTTCTTAGAACCATTAACAACATTATTGAACATATTCTCAAGAAACAATAAAGCTTATTATACAAATATTGACAACGCACAATGTTTATCAACTCGATCGACGCTATACGCCTTAACTCACAATGTCCTTTCTCAATTTACTTAGCGGAATATCATATAAAGAGTTTTAAACCTGAATTATTTGCGTCTGAATCAATTAAACCTCCCGCTAATTTTTATAAGTGTGTAGAGAAACGACTGGCTGAATACTTAGCTGGCCGTTGTTGCGCTCAAAAGGCATTACAATCACTCGGTATACTCGGTTTTGATATTTTATCCGCAGAGGATAGATCACCGGTCTGGCCAACCAAAATTGCCGGTAGTATTACTCATAGCAGTCGCTTCGCCGCCGCCGCTTGCACTCTAGATTTTAACGTAGGTGTCGGTATAGATATCGAAAAAGTATTTCATGCAAAGCAATTAAGGCTTGAAGAGCATATTTGTTCTTCAAATGAAATTAGCTACTTGCAATCGCTTCAATCAAAACTCGACATCAATACTTTATTTACCTTAGTATTCTCGGCAAAAGAAAGTTTGTATAAAGCGCTTTACCCAACGATAAATTTATTTTTCTCTTTCGATTTCATCGAAGTAATTTCCATTGATCTCGATCACAGCATAGTCACGTTCCATGTTGCTAAAAATATAGGAAATAAAATCATAAGTGGCACTCAATTCAATTGCTACTACCAAATGATTAATAATACTCACTGCCTAACCTACTGCGCCATTGAGTTATCTGCAATCAAATAATGACATTTTAATGTACCATTGCCAAAATGCTTAACGTTTATATTGAACGAATGCTCATAACTTCTTGAGAAAATCGAGAAAAATAGTAGATACATAATATTAAGTAATAACTTGAAAGACTGCCAAGTAAGCTCTAAAGCCAATACGTTCAAGCACATCAGAAAGACTACTTGATGAAGTATCTGTACTCTTGAGCACCATTAAAGAAGGCGCGGCAATTATCATAGAGTTTAAAGCGCCTAGAGTTGAGTTGCAGGAACATGTTCCTAATTTAGTGCAATATGCTCGACTTCTGGCTGCCAAATCCGGTGGAAAAATTAAGAAGTTTTATGGATATCTAATTGGTGATTGTTTAGACGAATCACGTATGCCGACAAACTTTACTAAGTTTGCTGGAGGAACAGGTTTTTTTGGGTCTGAAAGAATAAAGGACTTCAATACTGATCGTGATTACGGAGAGCTTTACTCAGAAGTTTTATTTTATGAGGGGTTTATAGAGAGGGCAGAAAAAAGGCTCGACGTTTATAAAGGTAAACTAGGTATCTAGGTGGGTATAGCATATCTCCAAAAAGTGGCGCAGAGAAAATCAGCCAGGCCTAGCCTTTGATATTAGAGATCGAAGACAGGGACTCCCAAAACAAAAAAAGCCCCGCTGTGTGCGGGGCTTTGGCGTTATTAAGGCTTACCTTTGGGTACAACCTATAATAATGGCGGAGAGGGTGGGATTTGAACCCACGAAGGGCTATTAACCCTTGCTGG
>CAZOBR010000015.1:0-22989 GCA_964578035.1 uncultured Gammaproteobacteria bacterium | reverse complement strand
TTTTCAAGACCAGTGCATTCAGCCGCTCTGCCACCTCTCCTAAACTTTTCAATCATGTCTTGCAGTAACTCGAATATTTGCTGCCAAACAGGCGCGCAATATTAACTGAGAGGCGTTGGCTTGACAATCACTTTTGCTCACAATTTGTATAAATTATGGCTCAACTTGACTCGGCGCTAAGCATCGATTCTGACGAACGATCTGATTAGTTTAGACTATTATTTGCCTGATTAGTGATCCGTTATAAGAAATAGGGTCAGCAACACAGCGAATGCCATTAAGCTTAGCGCACATTGAAGTCAAGACTATAGTCGCCACGCACACTATTGGCAGCTAGCTCAGAACAGCTTTGCTCAACCAGTTCGAAATGCTCTACTATTGAAAAAGTGATCACCCAAATAGTAACCATTTTACAAAAGGAAGTTTGATCTTAGCCCTTTGCCGTTATAAGACTAAAATCATGATTAAAAATGCACCTTACGGGTAAACCAAAACAGCCTGATAAAATACAATGCAAAACCGAGTAAGAACAATAAAAACTGTTGATGTTGAGAAACACCGGAAATCAATAAATAAACACCCAAACCGATTAACATAGCTTGTATCAACAATGCAGCGATTAAAACTTGGTTCACACTCAAATTACGCTTCAACAAAAGGTGATGGTAATGAATACGGTCTGCAGAAAATGGTGATCGCCCTCTTAACGGTCGCACAATCAAAACAGCAACCGCATCAATGAGAGGCAATGCAAGCAACCACAGCGCGGTAATCGGCGGAAATGCGTTAGGTGATTGAGAGTTCTTGATCAATAAATACGTAATTAACAAGCCTAATGTTGTACTGCCAGCATCGCCCATAAATACCTTTGCACTTGGCCTGAATAAACGAATATTCCAAACCAAATAACCCAGCACTGCCGCGCAACAAACCAACGCTAAACCCGTTCCGGTATTGCCAACAAAAATAATACCGAGCATTACCAGCAGCACCATGCTGCCCGCCAAACCGTCTAAACCATCGGACATATTAATCGCATTGATCACGCCAATACAGGCAAAAACAGTAAGAGGAATCGACCAAACGTCTAATGCATAATCGGTTCCTGAAAATACCGCGCCTAACGTATTCAATTGCACACCGGTCATTTGAATCATTAAATATGCGGCAGTTCCTTGTGCAATAAAACGCGACCAAGAAGGAAGCTTATAGCGATCATCGGCTAACCCCACAAGCGTAAGAAGTAACAACGATGGCATTAGCTTGATATAGCTATCATCAACAATCATCGCCCCAATCAGCAATGCTAAATAGATCGCAATACCGCCAACCATGGGCGTTGCGTTTTGGTGTAAACGATGTTCGCCAGGCTCAGCGAGCAAGCCCATTTTTGGCGCAAGTTTGGCAAACACCAGAGTTGCGATTGTAGAAACCACAAACACTAACAATAGGCTTAAAAACAAACTCAACATTGACTGGTTTATGAAGACGAAGGTGTGCGTATAACTAAATGCGAACCTAGCACCAATACATCCATATTGGTCCGTAAAAAGCAGGCAAGCGCTTCTTCAGGCTTACAGACGACGGGTTCATTCTCATTAAAAGAGGTATTCAATAACATCGGCACCCGAGTTTTTTGATAGAACGATTGTATTAATTCGTAATATCGCTTATTACCCTCTAATGTAACCGTTTGTAAACGACCTGACCCATCCACATGCGCTACCGCCGGAATCTGCTCTCTGCGTTCAGCTTTAATCTGAAAAACTTTCATCATGAATGGGACAGGCGCATCAGATTCAAACCAATCAGAAACGTGTTCTTTCAACACAGACGGGGCAAATGGCCTGAAAGACTCTCGGCGTTTAATTTTGATATTCAAAATATCTTTCATGTCATTACGCCGCGGGTCACCTAAGATAGAACGGTTACCTAAGGCACGCGGACCCCATTCCATAGCACCTTGAAACCAACCAATGACCTTGCCTTCAATGATTTGATCACTCACCGTATCAACTAAGCTTTCAAGCGTTAAGTCGTAAGCCACCAAGCAGTTAGCTTGCCCCAAATCAGCAGCATGGCTCTGTAACAGCTTTTTCAAAGCATGATCATCATAACTAGCCCCCCAGTATGAGTGCGCCATCACAAAGTCACTCGTTATGTCTTTGCGCTGACCAGCAACAACCGCCGCACCTATTGCACCGCCTGCATCGCCAGCTGCTGACTGGATATAAACGTTTTTGTACGGTGTGTGTAAATGCACCTTACCATTGGCAACAGAGTTCATACCGCAACCACCAGCAATGGTCAAATTGTCTGACTGATGCTCTGCATGCAATTCATTTAGCATTGAAAAAAATGTGCGCTCGTAAGCATCTTGAACTGAGCGGGCGACATCTCGATGATGCTGAGTTAGCTCCTCGCCTTTTTGCCTGACAGGGCCAAGTAGCTCAGCAAGTTTATTGTGATACAACTGACTTACCTGAGGAGAACCATTATCCCACTCATAGCCGATGGGCTTTTTATGATGCTGGAAATAATCCAAATTTAAACGAAAGCCTTGACCCTTAACAGGCGCAACGATTTCATCCATTTGATCTCGAAACTTAGGCTCTCCGTAAGGTGCTAATCCCATTATTTTGTACTCATCACCATAATGCGGAAAACCTAAATACTGAGTCAATGCTTGATAAAAAATACCTAAAGAATGGGGGAAATAAACACGCTTTTGTAAATCGATTTGGCCGTGTTGCCCAAAGCCCCATGCAGCGCTAGCAAAATCACCAAAGCCGTCAACCGAAATGATACTAGCTGATTCATAAGGTGACACATTATAAGCCGATGCTAAATGCGCAAGATGATGTTCAACGTATTCAATATCACCAGCAAACGTTTGATCAGGAAATGATTCCTGTAGGTGTTCGGCAATCCCTTTGCGATGGCTACGCACAAATAGTTTTTCTTTGATTAATGCAAACGAGGCTTGCCCTGACATTACGAACGCTAATTTACGCCAACGGGCCGATGCTGAATCGGTGTTGATTGCAATTGCGTCAATGTCTGACAGCTTGAGACCTTGACTAGACAAGCAAAAGCGAATTGATTCACTCGGAAAGCCCGCCCAGTGCTTTATTCTACGAAAACGCTCTTCTTCAACCGCAGCAACCATATCGCCATTCACAAATAAACAAGCCGATGAGTCACCATGAAACGCATTTAAACCAATAATATTCATTACTTATTAATGTGTCTTTTTATACATTATGATCTGGTTAAGTTCTGCAACAGAAGTAACTTGTTTAAACAGCTTGTTCATTCATTGAGCGAATAACTAACTTAGGAGCAGCGAATAAAAAACCTGCCAATAAACCGATCAGTATAAGAATAAAAATATCACCATAAACTTGTGTTGCAACTGAAAAAGTGAGGACATTAACAAACAAAACAACACCAATACCCAGCATAAGTGGCATCACATGCGCAGGCACAAAATGTTGTGAAGTGAGAAAAATAGAACGCGAAATATAGAGCGCAAAAGCAATACCCAACCAAACAGCAATTACAACACCAGGGAAACCAAGTTCAACCATGATTTTACCTAAGCCACCCTCACCAGCACCACCGGCAATACTTATGCTGGCAAAAAACTGACTACCTTGAGACGCAATACCAAGACCGCCACCCAATAAGCCAACGCGATTATAGGCCCAGTTAATTGGTTGCAAACCAAGATTGACAAACCGATTGGTTGCATCATCATAAACTGATGAACCACGCGCAATGTAGTTGCCAAAGCTATCACTAACATTTACATCTTCGATAAAAAACTGAAAACCCATCCACACGGTCATAACGACAAGAATAGACAACATTAAATAACTCAACGTCAATTTTTTAGAATAATACAAAAAGGTAAAAAAATATGTGATAGCAAAAACACTAAATAGCATAATCATTTTTCGTCGCCCTGTTAGTACCGCAGCGGTTAATAATAAAGCAATAATGCCAATCATCAATAAACCTGATTTTTTTGAGCTTGATGTCATGTACAGCACGATAACGAAACATGCAGCAATTGCACAATGCCAAGCCGCAACTTCGCCAGTGCGCATTATTCCTGAAAATGATCGCAACAAGGTCCCTTGGTCATAAATTTTTAAACCAGCACCCACTTCTTTAAAAATAGCCCATTCGATCCCTATGAATGACATGATAACGGTAATTGCTACCAACACCACCGCAGAAATATACAGCCACATAAAACGGCGAATATCTTGAGCTCTGTTGATCGTGTAGTAGCCAACAACAATAGCGAAGAACGGTGCAATGTATGATATTAAACCAATCAAACTAACAAAGGGACTTCCAAATCGAAGATATGAATGAAGAAACTGCAACATCAATAACATTAAGAAAGCGGCTAATGGCTGGCGAGTGTTATCACTCCAACCAGTAAAAGGTTCAATACTGCGATTGACGCCAATACGGTTCAGTGTTACCAAGAATACAACACCAAAAACAACGCCCACCATTGCAACAAAAAAGAAAGGCTCTCCAGGAACTACTTTACGAAATGAATCTTGTATAAAACCAATAAACAAAATCGCAAATAGCGAATAGCGCGGTTTAGAAACGCAAACCAAACAGGCACATACCAGCAATACTAAGAATACAATAAGCATGATTTGGTAAACCTTTAAGCTGGTGAAATTATTCGTTAATTATAGGTTTTATAATAGTAGCATTCATAACTTAATTATGGAGAATTGGCTAGCTAGAATGTTGATCTTGACAGAAAATAACGTTTTGCGAAATCAGCTAGTTTTAATTCCGCATCACAGAGGTATATCGCAAACTAAACAATTGCATCATTGTTGACTTATCATCACATAAAAATTCTAAAAGCATCTCAAACACATGAATAAAACAAACAATAAATTCAAGCTTGCATATATTGTCACCCACCCTATCCAATACCAAGCTCCATTGTTGAAACAAATAGCAGCGCAGGCCGATATTGATTTAAGGGTTATATTTTTATGTGATATTTCAACAAAAGCTTACCAAGACAGTGGGTTTGGAAAAAACATAAAGTGGGATACACCATTATTAGATGGATACGAGCATTATTTCGCTGACTCAAGCATTAAGCAAAGCGACTTTGGTTATAACAACCCTTCTGTAAAACTAAAATCAATTCGCGAAAATTTAGACAAGCACTCATGGGACGCTATCTGGGTTCATGGCTATGGCAATATTGGTTTACTCTATGCAATCTATTACAGTCTAAAAAATGCAATTCCGCTAATGTTTCGTGCAGATTCAACTCTCAGCAATAGAAAAAGTGGCTTTCTAAAAACATGTTTTTCACGATGGCTGTTTAAGAGATGTGCAGCTTTGTTGTATGTAGGCAGCAACAATCGTGATTACTATGTACATTATGGGGCAAATGCTGACTCCTTGTTTTCAATGCCTTATGCCATCGATAATGATTTTTTTAGGAGAACAACAAAAACAATAGCCAGACCTCGCGATAAACGTATCATTCTTTTTGCATCAAAATTCGCACCAGGAAAAAACCCGTTGATGCTAACAAAAGCATTTAACAAGCTTCCTATAAAAATTCGCAACAGCGCTCAGCTCTGGCTAATTGGTGATGGCGAAGAAAATCAAAAAATACAAGACTATCTAAAAAAACATGACTTAGCAGAATCAGTCATCTTACTTGGCTTTAAAAATCAAAGTGAACTACCAAACTTTTTTCATGCGTGTGATGTGTTTGTGCTACCCGCCGAAAGAGAAGCCTTTGGGCTTGTTATCAATGAAGTCATGAACCAAGCTAAACCGATCATAACCACAGATCAAGTCGGCGCCGCTAGAGATATTGTGAAACAAGGAGAGAATGGGTGGGTTATTGAAGCCGGTTCAGAGCAAGCGCTAAGCTTAGCGCTGAAAAGCGCTTTGACTCTAGAAACCTCTGAGCTAACAGCTATGGGCAAACGAAGTTTGGAAATTATCTCACACTGGTCGTTTGAAAAAGATATTGAAGGTCTACGCGGTGCTCTCTATTCAATATGTAAAATGCCGCGCTAGCAAAAACATCATTGAAAAATGAATGATCCTAGAGTTAACCTTCACGAATATGCTTAGAACCACTAAACCGAAACTTAATTGCTTTACATAAGCCCCACAATTCTGAAACACCGCGAACTGGAATATACCAAGGTTTGGCTAAATAAAAACGTGCAACAATTGAACCAATCAAACGACGGGCAATATAAGTTAGAGCCTGTAATGCTTGACCAGGCTGTGCCATCTCACCAATTGCAAAGTAATAATCTCCAACGCTGTGCGAAGCCGATAAGCTACTCAAATGGCTTTGTGCATGTTCACGCGTGCCTCCTGAATTTACTTTCAAATGATTTAACGTAGCGAGCGGCTCAAACCTAAAATGCATTCCACTAGCGGCAATTAAACGGCGACAGAACTCGGTTTCAAAACGATACGCTACACCTTCAAAACGCTGATCAAAACCACCCACCTTAAGCGCTTGTAAACGGTTAACACACAAGTTACCCGCCATACAGTTTGCTATCTCAGCAGGTTCATTGCTGTGAAACGGGAAATTCAAATCTCGTTTAATACCATTTCCAGGCAAATAGTCGGTGCGAGTAACTGGCGACTGCCAAGGTTGAATAATTTGACCAACTTGGGCTACGGGCTGATGCTGTTCAATTGCTTGACTATGTTGATTCAAAAAATCTTCTGCAAAATGCACGTCGTCATCTAAAAATAATACGTAGTCAGTGCTCGCTTTTTTCAAACCAACATTCATGGCAATCGGGATTGATGGCTTATCTAATCGAACCCAATCAATGACGCCAGCATCGTGTAATGACTGCAGTTGACTTGCAACGGGATCAACATTGGCGTAATCGGTTTGATCAACGATATAGATTGTCTCAGCCGTGTGTGTTTGACTAGCTAACAGCTCAATCGTATCCAGTAAAACCGCACCACGATTATAGGTGGGTATAACAACACTTAAAATAGAATTTTTCATGAGACTTTGTTGCCAAGACTCTGTGTTCGAATATGAATTCCATGCTGGATACCTAAGTTGATGACACTTTGATAGAACCGGTCTCGCCGACCTTTCATTAACTGAAAACAAGCACGCATACAATATGGGATTTGACTAACGAAAAAAGCAATGTCACTTTTCTCTGATGTTATGTTCTTAGCCGGCATTTGGATGTCTGTCTCTATTGTAGATTGGCCTTTAGCTAGACCATACGAATACAAATGTCGTAGATTAATTCGCGTCTTGTCAAAACGATGCCCTACTCTGGCATTAGCAACATACTTCCCCATTAAACAGGCGTCGAGCGCTCGCATAAAATAATCAGTTTCTTCACCACGGCCTAATTGTGCGCCATTGACTCCAAGAGACTCATTAAATGTACCTACCTGCTTTATCGCGCTTGAGGTTAACGCAAAGTTTGCACCATAGGGCAATAAGTCAGTCTGTTCATATTGAAGGTCATGATTGCCCAAATCATAATGACAAAGCAAACCACTAATTAATGGCAAACTATCATCGCGGTACCAGCTGGGAGGTTTACCGCACCAGTCAATGTCTATCTTGCCACCAAAAAACCCAATATTTGAATACTTAATAAATGCGCGACGATAAGCATTAATAAATTCAGGGTAGACAGTAATATCGTCATCCACAAAAATAATAACGTCTCCTTTACTTTCTGTGAGCAAACGATTACGCGCAGCAGATAAGCCTTGCTTTTGTTCAAACACATACCGTATTGGTAATTGATCAGCAAACGACTCAACTATATTTTTGGTTTGGTCGTTTGAATTATTATCAACAACAATAATTTCATCATTTTGATCAAAACTTGATTGTTGCTCAACAATACTGCTTAGTGTAAGCGCTAGGCTATCGCAGCGATTGTAAGTGCAAATTCCAAGACTGATTGAGGTATTCATCAAGTAATTGCGTTAGGCACGCAAGGCAATTGCAACCGCCGACTTAAGCTGCTCAAGTCGGCCTTGCGTGTCGATGTACTCTTTTGTACATTTCAGAGCATTTTCTTTCATTACAGGCAACCTGGAATGAATATGCTCTACCGCAGCCGCAAATTCTTCCGGGCCATCCACCATTACACCGCAATCATATTCTTCAATAAATTTAAAACTGGGTTGACGATCTACAATAACAGGCACGCCCATTGCCAAAAACATACAAAGCCGGTTTGAGCTAATACCCATGTTTTGAAATTGCGGCGCTTGGTTCTTGTATAAAGAAATACCAATATCAACGCCACCCATACTACTCCAAGACTCTTGCCAAGAGAGCCGCCTTTCAGCGATACGTATTTGCGAATTCAATTTATGGTGCGGCAATAAATAACTGGCTAAATTTTTGAGTGCCAGCGGTTGAATACTCAATACGGCATTAGGAAGTTTCTCAAGGCCTTCTAATGCCCAATCAATACCATTTTCAATACTCAGGTAGCCAGAGAACGACAGCACAATTTGGTCAGACTTAATATCATTATTTATTCTAAACTCATCTTTATCAATTGGCTTAGGCGGCTCAACAAAACACCCAGGATAAACCATGATCTCGGCTTTTTTATTAAGGCTTGCGTATTCTTGCTGCAGTGCGATTCTCGCTTGATCATTCACAATTGTTAGCTTAGCTTTTTTGAGCGCCCACAAACACAATTTTTTAAATCGAAACGGTCGATTTCCCCAGTAAGAGCCTGCGCGAATTTCATCACTAAGAACGATTAACGGTTTACGCCAAATAAAAGCCAACACACCTGCAACGGCTACTGGGTCTTCTGTTGTACAACTAAAAGCATCATAGTGACGCCATCGGAGGCTAAATGCATTTTTAAAAATCCATTTAAAACCATATTCAGCTGGCAACAACTTTGCAGCAGCGTGTTCTTGTTTTATTTCTGGGCTATACATATCAACATCGTAGCCACAGGATGTATACGCTCTCACCAAGGCATCGTTAGGCGGTGAGTTCCATAATACAGGCTGTAATAAAAAATGGGCGGCTCGTTTATTCATAAATCAGAATTAAAATATGCTGTACCAACGACTCATATGTAATCACGGTCTTTTTCGCGATCGCCGTCGACTTCAGGCGCGAGCGCATTACGACGAAATAACATATCTGTTTCCATTAAAACATCATTACCTCGATGCCAAGCCCTAAAATTCATTAAATGAAAACCTTGTTCAACCAGATAGTCATGCACCGATGTAAAAGAAGATGCTTCTTTATACAAAGGTTTAATAGCCGATTCAACAAACACATAATCCGTTGTCTTTAAAGTTTGACTGGCTCCTTTTAATGCATGTAGCTCGTAACCTTGAATATCAATTTTCAACAGATAAATAGAATCGACATTATTTGCTGAGCAATATTGATCTAAAGTAATCACGTCTAATTGTCGCTCTTGCACAACACCTGTTTGATATTTTATTTCATCCCATACAGCTTGGTCGTGTTGCAAAAAAGAACTTGAGACTTCTGAGCCTGCTAAATGGTAAAACGTTTCAACGGACTCGCTTGACCCGACACCTTTATCAATCAAAATAACCGCGTTGTCGTCCCTATAACGCTCGACCAATCGTTTATAAGCGGCCTGATCTGGCTCAAATGCATGCACGACAGCGTTGGGGCAAAAGTCTTTCCAACAACTAAAAAACCAACCATTGCGGGCACCCAAATCAAATACGGTGTGCGGTTGATCAGCTCGACCTACAGGCTCTAACATTGACCAATCTGCGTGCAAGGTCGTCAAGGGCAGACCAAGCATCTGCTTAACGGTTTGTTTAAACTGATAAGGTAAGTGCCGTCGTAAAAAATTTGCAAACAATGTTTTCATACCAAGCAGATTAACGCCAATTCTAACGGTTGACAATCCGCTCTCCGACACCGGCAAAATTAACAAGACCCGCAACCGTGGACGTTGAATCATAATCTTGTTGCCAACGATGGCTAACATTAAAGCGATAGTCGCGTGTCCATAACCAAGTTGTCAGCTCATCGGTTAAACCGCCGAATGAGAACGTATGTTCCCCAGGCATCAACAACTTGGCAGGCACTTTAAAGCACGACGTGAACTTGCCTTGATTAAGCTCACTCAAACCTAATGAGTCATACACGCTAAACAATAAGTGACCATTTCGTTTGACTGAAAAAACACCACGATACCCATTGATATCGCGCTCAGATTCACCATCGACCGTGACGTCGATCTCAGTGTATCCATCGACTTCCATGCCCTCTTCAAATTGGCTGCTATTAATTCTCATATTTGAGAAACGAACTTGCGGATAGAGCTCTCCGATATAATCCTTGCCAGACAACACTGGTGCGTCACGCATTTGGTTATTGTAGTGCGAAATACCTTCGGTTACATCACCGTCAAACACAACTTGCCCTTTATCGAGAACAAGCGTACGAGTGCATAGTTTAGCAATCGAAGACAAGTTATGACTGACAAACAACACTGTGCGCCCACTGGAACTTGCGTCACTGAGTTTACCCAAACATTTTTCTTGAAACTTTTGATCACCAACCGCTAGCACCTCATCGACCAACAACACATCTGTATCCAAGTGCGCCGCTACAGAAAAAGCCAAGCGTACATACATCCCACTTGAGTAACGTTTAACCGGCGTATCAAGAAATTGCGTAATATCAGCAAACTCAACGATTTCATCAAAGCGCTCATCTATTTGGCTGCGGCGCATGCCAAGCACAGAACCATTAAGATAAATATTTTCTCGACCAGTTAGTTCTGGATGAAAACCTGTGCCCACTTCTAATAGACTCGCCACCTGCCCATGAATGGCTATTTCGCCTTCTGTCGGTGGTGTAATTCTACTTAAGACTTTTAGTAAAGTACTTTTGCCGGCACCGTTGTGCCCAATAACACCCACAATATCACCTTGACGTATATCAAAGTTAATATCTTTAAGCGCCCAAAACAACTGGTCGGCTTCAACATTACCACCCAGTTTTTTAGCTTTTTGAAACGGCGAGCGCAAAACATTGCTAAGCATTTCGCGAAAAGAGTCATATCGCTGCTCTGCTCCGCCAATAATATATTGCTTTGCAATATCACGCGCACGAATGGAAACCGGCTTATCACTTACTGCAATCGAAGCCTCTGCTTGTTCAGTCATAGAATGAATTTGTGTGCGTGCGTCAGTCATAAGTGGATAAACAAATAAGCCCTATATTACATCGGCGAAACGACGCTCAGAACGCTCAAAATACTTTAAACCAAAAAACAACAATGCCAGCGTAAAAACCGCTGAAACACCAACGGCAGACCAATCAATTGGACGACCTAAAATAGACGAACGAATACCATCTATCCAGCCTAGCACAGGATTAAAGTAAATAATCCAACGCCACTTTTCAGGAATAAACGACACTGGATAAATCACCGGCGTAACGTACATCCAAATTTGCATCATAAACGGCAATACATATCGAAAATCTCGATACACAACCGTGATTGCAGTCAACCAAGCGCTTGCGCCAATGGCCGCGGCTGCCAAGCCGAGTGCGAAAAATGGGAAAAACACCACCTGCCAACCCGGAGCAATACTGTAGATAACCATGATGATTATCAGAATGCAAAATGAAACGGCAAAATCAATTACACTAACACCGATCGATGCAATCGGCACCACCATTCTTGGAAAATAAACTTTACTAATCATCCCAGCGGCACCAATCATCGAGGTACCACCAGCGCTAACAGCTGATGAGAAAAAGGTCCAAGCAATTAAACCCGAAAAAACAAACACTGGATATGGCAAACCATCTGACGGAATGTTGGCCAAACGACCAAAGATCAACGTAAAGATCACCATGGTTGTTACCGGCTGGATCACCGCCCATGCAACCCCCAGCACAGTTTGCTTATAGCGTACTTTTACATCACGCAGCATCATCATCCAAACCAGTTCTCGGTACTCCCAAAGCTCGTTCAGTCTCAAACGGCGCGAACCACGCTGTGGCTTAATAATGGTGACGTTATTACTCATACCAGGATTAGAGCAATTGCGGTTAGGCAAACAGGTTTGCGTTTTCACGAACCCAATGAATCAGCTTAACCACGCCTTGATCAACAGAATATTCTGGTTGCCAATCGAGCAATTCATTGGCTTTACTCAGATCACAAACAAACACGGGCTGGTCACCCGGTCGCCAGGTATCCCATGCTGGCGTGATTTTTTTCTCCAATGTATTTTCTAAATAGTCCAACAGCTCTAATAGTGAAAGCGTGTTTTGCGGACCACCGCCAATGTTGATGGCCTGACCTGTCACCGAATCTTGTTTGCGTATTGCCGCTTCATAAGCACTAACCAAATCATCGACATGCAGCACATCGCGAATTTGTTTACCGTCACCATATACGGTGATTTCTTTATCCAGCATCGCGGCAATCGTAAACCACGCGACCCAACCTTGATCTTCAATACCAAACTGGCGCGGGCCATAAATACACGACTGGCGTAACGTAACGGTTTTCAAGTCATAGACTCGTGCGTAGTCAATCGTATATTGGTCGGCGACGCCTTTTGAGCATCCGTAGGGCGAATGAAAATCGAGATTGCGACTTTCTGGCACACCACTGACTAAATCTTGATACTCATAGCGACCATTACGCTCAACAATCCCTAAGTCTTCCATTTTGCCGTAAACCTTATTGGTAGAAGCATTAATGAAAAACGTATCGGGACTGGCCTGGCGCACCGCATCTAATACGTTAAACGTGCCTAAGGCATTAATATCAAAATCTTCGCGAGGATCTATAACCGAGGTTGTTACCGCAACCTGCGCAGCTAAATGTAACAACACATCGGGTTGATGAGCTTTGACAATACTTAAGATTTTTTGTTGATCACGAATATCAGCTTCTTCAAAAACAAAATCGTGTTGCTGGCGAAGCCACTCAAGATTTAGCTGCGCGCCCTTGCGTGAGAGGTTGTCTAGCACAATGACTTGCCAACCTAATGCGGCAAATTTATTGGCTGAATTGACGCCAATAAAACCCGCTCCACCGGTAATTAATATTTTTTTACTCATTCTAAAATTGTCAGTTTTGTCGCGTAAATAGTCTCAGGCTGTTTGTTCAAAAATATCGTCAAACAGGGTCCAAAATTGCTTTTCAACACTCGCCAATGAATAGTTTTCTTCAACAGTTTGTCTAGCCCGCTTAGCATAACGCACTCGCTTAGGTTCATCTGATAATAATTGCAAAATTGCTTGGCTCATTGACTCAGCTGAGAAGTCACAAAATAGGCCATTTTCATTGTCTTGCAAGTAATCTTGTGGCCCACCGCAACGCGTTGAAACGATCGGAATTGCACAACTCATCGCTTCTAATGCTGCAATGCATAGACCTTCTTGATAAGAAGGCAATACGAACACGTCAAAGGATTGAATCATGGCGGGCAATGTTTCGCGTTCAACATACTCCACAACATTAATGTTTGCTTGAATATTCAGCGTTGAGATCAACAAACGGTTTTTATCGGACAAGTTATCGCCAATTAAGAAAATCTCTAAATCAGGATAAGACTGAACAACAATGGCTGCGCTGCGCAGAAACATGGCAATATTTTTTCGAGGATCTTCAAAGCGGCCGATAAAACCAATTCTTAATGGTTTCTTATTAGCAACCGGCTTTTCATTGTTAGTCTGTAAAAGTGGACAGAACATCTCAGTATCAATTGGCATGCTTAGTATCGCATCATCGCTAACATTAGCCGCCATATTCAAGGCTGATCGAGTGTGCTGACTCAACGCGACCACATTACCGCTCGCAATTATTTCTGTTTCCAATTTTTGACTTTTAGAGACAACGAATAGCCGATCAAACAACCTACGATACCAAGGAAACGTACTAACGCGATGCGCTCGGTCACCATGCCAATCTGTCGCTGTCCAAGCCATAAAGGGGATTTTCTGTTGTGTGTATGCTAACGCGGCTAAACAAGAGCCACTGACACTAATATGAAGCTGGTGCTGATCGATAATTTTCTTCCAATGCTGTGTAGACCAGTATTGGGTGAACTCAAACTCAGGCAACCAACACCCAACTGCAATTGCATTGCAGCCTTTAAAGGTTTGTTGCTGAGTTTTTGGTGTTGCCCCCCTAAGCAATTTTGGCACTGATACTGATAGCTCTGGGTTAAGACTATACGGCTCGTAATAGGCAATGGTTATTTGATAGTTGCG
The DNA here is from genome assembly GCA_964578035.1 of uncultured Gammaproteobacteria bacterium. Classification (GTDB taxonomy): domain Bacteria; phylum Pseudomonadota; class Gammaproteobacteria; order Arenicellales; family Arenicellaceae; genus Arenicella. Next base: position 8,681 of record CAZOBR010000015.1, on the reverse strand, counting down.
TTTACGCAGCATATCAATAACGAACTCCACCATGCTGGCGACTCCGCCATCAGCCGCCTTGATCATGGTTATTAAAACTTTATTTTTTGCCATGGTCTTAACTACCTAACATCACGGGCAAAGGCAATTTCAAAAACTTAAAACTGTTGCGCAACAATACTAGCGCTAAATAAGTTGACGGAAATAGTCAATGGTTTTAGGCACACCCTCATCAAGTTCAATACTCGGTTGCCAACCCAATACTGACTGGGCGTAACTGATGTCTGGCTTGCGTTGCTTTGGATCGTCACTGGGTAATGGGCGCATCACAATTTCTGACGATGAATTAGTTTTTTCTTTTACCGTTTCGGCTAATTCTAAAATTGTAAACTCGTTAGGGTTACCAATATTCATTGGGCCGGTGATTTCATCATCGCTTGCCATCAAAGCCATCATTCCACGAATTAAATCATCCACATAGCAAAAAGAACGTGTTTGGCTGCCGTCACCATAAATTGTGATTGGCTCGCCTTTTAACGCCTGAACAATAAAATTAGAAACAACTCGACCATCGTCTGGGTGCATGCGCGGGCCGTAGGTATTGAAAATACGCATTACCTTAATGCGTAAATCGTGCTGCCGATAATAATCAAAAAACAATGTCTCTGCGCAGCGCTTACCCTCGTCATAACAAGAGCGAATACCAATTGGGTTTACATTACCCCAATAGGATTCTTGCTGCGGGTGCACACTTGGGTCACCGTATACTTCACTGGTTGATGCTTGTAGAATTTTAGCGCCAACGCGCTTCGCCAAACCCAACATATTAATTGCACCATGCACACTGGTCTTAGTGGTTTGCACAGGGTCATGCTGATAATGTATCGGCGATGCAGGGCATGCTAAGTTGTATATTTCATCTACCTCAACGTATAGCGGAAATGTGACATCATGCCGCATTAGCTCAAATCGCGGGTTGTCTAATAAATGTAAGATATTACTTTTATTACCAGTAAAGTAATTGTCGACACACAAGACTTCGTTACCGCCAACCAATAATTGCTCACATAAATGTGAGCCTAGAAAGCCGGCACCACCGGTTACTAATACTTTTTTTGTCATGATTATTCTTGTCTAATTATGCGAGTTAGGTGCTCTTTTAGGGCGACGACGCTTGTGCAAACTTGGCGCACAAAACACCATCGCTATTATTACAAAGAAGTACACTCGTATGTTAAGTATTTGCAAATTGAAATCGACAATCGACTGTGTCAACGCAGCAATCGTCACGAGTGAACTAGCAATGATTAAGGAACGCACCGTAGTGCTGGTAGATTTTTTAAATATTGTGTACGCGTAATTGAAAACAACTGCGATGAAACCTAACCACAACATCAAACCAATAAGACCTTGCTCTAGCCATAAATGTAAATAGTAGCTATGCGATTGGTCGTAAATTACTTCTCTTAGCGGGGCGTGTTCGCGAATCGCTTGGAACACATGTGCATAAGTGCCACCACCGTAGCCCAACAGCCATTGTTCTTTAATAGCCTGCCACGTTAAACCCCATTGAATGCTTCGTTCTCCGACTGACAAGAACCCACCTATAAGACGAGCAACTATATCTTGACCAAACACGCCTAGGAATACTAAGAGAAGCACAATGGCAATAAACATAGCCTGATAAAAACCGACATAGGCTTTTAGTTGGCGCCGATTTAAAAAGCTCAACAACACAATGGCCGTCGGAAGTGCTAACAAACCCGCCCTAGATTGAGAAACAATCATCGCAAAGAAACCCAGCAATAGACTCGCAATAAATATCAGCTGCTTAGTTAACAACATGCGCTTAAGTAATTCAGAAAATGATTCTTTAGACCCCCGCATCGCTTTTTTTACTATAAACGCAATTGGCGCAATCATTGCCAAACTGACAAAAGCAGCATAGTGATTACGATTAATAAACCAACCTCGTGCGGCGCTAAAATGCCCATCAATTTGTTTGGGCTCGACCAATATAAGTTGAGTGTATTTAGCAAAAATACCACTCACAGCATGAATTAAACCCACCAATAGAATCACGATTAATAGCTGTTTAACTCGCGTTCTACTATCACACAACAATAAGGTTAAGCAAAACACAGCAAAACACATCAGACTGCTCATTAATAAAATTTGAGTTTTTGCTGGCGCCACCGTCCAAGAGTATGCTGGCATAAACCAGCTGGGTGCGGATGACGCTGTTTCGCCATCAGACGACACAGCTAAATTAAATAACACATCGGTCGATGTCGATAAGGAAAATGGCCATATAAGTTGCAAAGCAAGCCAAACAAGCCCAATTAGCAGAATCAAAATTGGCCACTTTGCTGCCTTAAATGCAGACATTTTGACTCGTCCGCCACTTATGATGTAACCAATATACAAACTGCAATATAAATACAGTGCGGCACTATAAGTAAACCAAGTCTGGCTTGAATAAAAACTATGAATAAAAGCTGAGCACGCTAACAACCCCAAAAAAACCCACCAAAAAAACATTTCAATTAACGTTTGCAGGTCAAAACGGTGACGCTTGCGCTGCGCTTCGACAATGAGACTATGACTGAGCTGAGTCGAATAGCGACTAGAATATTTGCGACGACTCATTGGCGTTTAAACTCAAAATTTAAACCCGTTGCTTGATACAGCTTAGCAAGTTGATCATGGTCTTGTTTTAAAATTCGTGATAGCTGTTTAACATCATTGTTAGTCGCCACATCTGAAATTACGTTGGCGCAAGCATTGGCTGACAAAGTTTGTAGCCGTTGATATTGCTCAACACATTGACGTGCAATATACCTATATTGATTAGGATTCCATTTCAATAAACTGTAAGTACGACTGATTAGCCAAGCAAAATCGCTGTCGTCATCTTCACTACTTGAGTAAGTTTGAAATAAGCGCTTCGCATAACGCGAGTCAAATGGCGCCAAGCTAATTAACTTTTGTAATACGAGAACTAACTGACTACGCAATATTTCACGTTCTTTATCAAAATACATGGACTGATACTGTTCATCAAGATCGAAAAAGCGTGACAACAAAACACGTTTTTGTGTAACTTTAGAGTCCACAAAAGGGTTTAAAACACCACTTAAACCACTTAGATTTTCACCTTGTTCGCGATCAGAGACTGAGGGAGTTGACTGTGCTAACGAACCAGCTTTGACCATATTTGCTTCAAGATCATACTCATAGCGCTGTGCAGCATAAAAGGCGGCGACAGCCAGTGCAAACGAAGCACACGCTAGTAGCACTAATAAACCGCGCGTACGCAGTGAATAAGCTGAATCAAGGGGCTGCTCGCCCATGATTTACTCCCCCTGTTGATCTTCTATGTAGGCATAAGCACCATACCCGTAATAACCTCCGTACTGGTATGGATTACCTTTTTTAATATTTGCTTGTGTGAGAATTAAACCAGCCACATCGACACGGCTCGCGCTCAAACGTTTTATCGAGTCTCGCACCATATGATGCGTCGTGCGATCCGATTGTACAACCATCAATAACGCATCGCATAGCTGCCCCAGCACCACGGCATCACTGGCAGGTAATACGGGTGCCATATCAATAATGATGTATGAAAATTTTGTTCGTAACTCTTGAATAATATTAGCCATGCTATCACTGGCTAATAGTTCTAATGGATTTGGCGGTGTGGTACCTGACTTCAAAATGTATAAATTTTTCTCGTCTTTATCCTGTCTGATACACTCATCAAGCGTTGTTGCTCCAGCAACGTAGTCGACTAAACCAACGGTAGTGTCGTTATCAATAATGTGCTTGATTCGCGGGCGACGTAAATCCGCGTCGATCAGCAAGGTGCTACCCAACTGCGAATACGACAAAGCAAGGTTAGATGCTACAGTCGTTTTGCCTTCACTTTGTACCGACGACGTAATCACAATCACTTTGGGAGGATTGTCTACATTGGAATACGTAACACCGGTACGGATGTGGTTGATCGATTCCGAAAACACCGATCGTTTGTTATCAAGGTAATGTCGCTCTACTGCGGCGACATTCTCTACCATAGACTGAACAATACCAAAAAGCGGTAAGCCTAATTTTTCTTCTAAGGCTCTACCGTTTTTAAATGTGGTATCGAGCTGCTCACGTAAAAAGGCGAGGCCAATACCAAAAAATAAGCCCCCGAACAGCCACGTCATAATAATACGTTGCTTTTGCGGATAAATCGGCCCACCCGGCGGTAACGCTTTATCAACTATCCTGGCACTGGCGACTTGAGAACCTGACGCGGATAAATCCGCTTCTTTGAATTTTGCTAAAAATGCTTCGTACAATTCTTGATTGACTTGCACATCACGCTCTAAGCGCGCCAATTCAATTTGCTTTTCTCGTGAAGAAGAAATACCGCGCGACTTGCTATCGAGCCTTAATTTAGATGCACGAAGCTCAGCGCGTGCCTCAGCCATTCTAGGGTGGCGAGCACCATAACGTTTGGCAAGATCATCGTGTTTAGATTGCGCGGCAATATACTCTTGGTTTAACGACTGCAGTTCAGAGTTTGTAATTTGATTAGTGCGTGTTGTATCCAACATGTCTTCACTAATTAAGAATGTTTGTAAATTCTCTTGTGCCGTATCAAGTGATGTTTTCAAATCATCAATACGTTGAGAAAGCCATCGCGTTGTTTGCTGCGAACGGTTTAATTGCGAATCTAAACCCTGCTCGATATACGCATCGACTAATGCATTGGCAATCTCAGCAGCAAAATCAGGGTTAATTGAATTAAACGTAACTTGCACTAAATTAGTTTTCTCGCCGCCGCTAACATTAACGCCACCTTGAATAACACCGGTCAACCATGCCTTGGTTCGTGTTCTTTGTGCTGGCGTTGCCACTGTTTTTGAAACAGCTTCTACTTCATCAAAAATTTTAATACCAGTTAGCTTAGAGAATTCCTTTGCCAGAGATCTGGAAAAACTGGGTGCAACCAATTGCTTATGCACAGACTCGCGCTCAACTAACTTGAGATCCTCGACTACTCTCTCTGCAACCGAACGGCTTTTCAATAACTCATACTGAGTTTCGTAAAACCGAAAAGCAAAGGGGTCAAATACACTATTGCCACCAACACGATATGAACTTGGTTCTACCGCCATAGTTAAGCGTGCTTGGTATATAGGGGTTTCGGAAATAGCTTTGGCAATACCCCCAATCATTCCTAAACAGGCCAAAACAATAATTACCCAACGATTCTCACGAAGCGTTTGAATAAACCCACCCAGTGTGTGCGCCAGTGATTGGGTATCAACTGATAAGTTGCCTGGTGTACCTGCAAACCATTCTTTAACAACGGACTCAGGCCGTTGCTCAGTCATATTGTTAGGTATTTGGTTCAAAACAACCGAGCTCCAACTTTAATTATATCGCCCGCTTTAATCGGCAAATACAATTTAACCCGCTTCAGTTTTATTGGCTCATCTTGGCCTTCAATATAACGCGTAACGGTAATTTTTCTTTGTGAAGCGCGAAGCGAAAAACCGCCTGCCAACACAATCGCTTTTTCAACAGTCAGACCTTTGCGATAAATGTACTCGCCGGCACTATTAACTTCACCGTGTAAATAAATAAAAGCGTTTTCGTCACTGGCAAAACCATCTTCAGTAACACTAATCACATCACCGGATTTAATCTGATACTGACTGTCTAGATATAAGCTATCTTCAATTACCACACCGTCGCGCAACACACTTACACCGTCAATACGCGCAAAGCTTTTAGTGCCGCCTGCCAAGGTTAACACTTTAGAAATGGTTAAACCCGCTGAGAATGGAAACGAGCCAGGGTTATTTACGGCACCACGAATAAAGATAGGCCGATAGGTCGAAATAGTCACCGACAATTTTGGGTTTTTCACATAACCTTGTGATAAACGCTCGGCAATGATTGTTTCAATTTCACTGACGGTTTTTCCTTCAACACTGACAGAGCCGATTAGTGGTAATGACACATTTCCGCTTTCTCGAACAACTAAGTTATCCGAGCTTAAATCACTCTCACCAAACACAAACACTGAAATTTCATCGCCAGGCGCTACCTTATGAAAATGGTCAGTCGATTCCCTGACTAATGAGTCTGACTCAGAACGGCTATCTGCTTTTTCAAGCTTATTTGAACCTTGGTTCAATTCTCGATCAGATTCTTGCTTGGCGGTCTTTGGGAGTGCAGGTTTTGTCGGTACAGGCAACTCATCAAACGTGCGTTGGTTCTTATGGTCATCTACGCTAACTGCATTACTGTCATTGCGTATAACTGGTTTCTCAACAGTTTTAGCCAGAGAAGGTTTGATAGACCACACGTCAGCAGAGCTTTTCTTGTATTGCGCTTTATTTGTGCTACTTTTTGAGCCACTTGAGGCTAATGAATAGTTTTGAGGACGCGACTCGTTTTGTATCGACATTATCAAATCAGCCGGCGCATAAATATTGACAAAGCCGGCTAGTGTTCCAATGACCTCTGAGGTATACCCTTTCGATAAACGTGTCAAAATGGGTGACTGCAATGATGGACGCATCCGCGCATTTAATGATGAGTTCACGGTCACGGTTGCCGAATCGCCGTTTATGGCGACGTAATCATCACTTACCCATACCGGTATAGTCGGTTGATTAAATTGGATCCAAGCCCACTGCCCTTGTTTGCTGATCACCTTGTAGGGCTTTTCGCCTAATACGTCCGCAACAAATACCTTACCGAGTTTTGTATAAACAGCCAAACTCTTACTGCTTTTGCTGGTTTGAGAGTGCGCAACAGACAGCGATAGCATACTGATCGCAATAGCTATCAACGCACTAATTTTAAGCATAGGAATTGATTTGAAAAAGCCGAGCCTTTTTGCTGTGAAAAGTTGCTTACACATTAAACGAACACACCCTAGTTTTATGTAACAGAACAATAATCGTTGCAATTAATGCATTCAACGCAAAATCCAACAGATTTACCAAAATTAATGATAGCAATATTAGCTTATCAAAACGAATTTTGAGTCAGTTTAACGTTAACAACAGATAATTATTGCCCAAAACTAATATCCCGCAGCGTTGTGTATTTGTTGCATGGAAGGCTAACTTAAAGCTTATTTATTTCTAGTCAGGTATTAACGAAAAGAGCCAGAATCAACTATGCGCTCCGTTGGTTGCAAGTTTGCTCGAGTCGTTCTAGTAGATTTTCGAGAAACTTTATTCACTTTAGCCGGAGGGAAAGACGACGGTTCTGGTGCCTTTCTAGATGATGCAGAGTTTAGCAATGAACGCAAATCAGAACGCAAACGTATGCCATAAAAACGTTGATCAAACTCAATATTATCAAGTGTTGAGCGACGTTCAGCTTCGTTATAGAACAAGCCAATACTCAAATATGATCTCCATGCGTAATCTAAGCCAAGACCATAATCAAAAAATCGATCTTCGCGGCTTGTGTTGTAATCATCTTCAACGCGCTTAGCAAAGGCATTAAAAACGAGCTGCGGCGTAATCGCGTGCGTCCATGACACACCAATCAAATCACTCACGTAAAAGTCAGACAAGTTATCACCTGGATCTTCGACCGCTCTCGAAGCGGCAAGTTCTATGACTGAAAACGGATTAATCGAGTAACTTAGGTTTGCGTAATAAATTTCACCTTCAAATGACTCACGGCTCTCTAGGTCAAAATCGCGCTCGCTGCGGCCTATTGCAGCAACACCACTAAACTTGTTAGTTGGCTTCCAACGCAGCCCGATCAAGAAATCAGTTTGCTCAGAATCAAGTGAATCAATACTGCGCGCAGAATCGTTATCGGTTTGTTGAATACGACCAAACACCGATGTTTTATCGGCAATTCGATAATTCAAATCAAAATGCACAGAGGTTGACTCTCTACTTCTATCACCAAAAGGATTCTCATCCCCTTGCCCATTGTTAGTAAAACTTGTCTCAAGATATTCAATCCCGAGAACAGCTTGCAATTTTTGCAGTTTTCTTCCGTAAGCTAGGTCAGCACCAAAGGAACGGAACTCAATCTCATTCGGGCCATTTGAAAAGCCGCCAACCTGAATAGAGTCAAACGGTAATGTCCCAGAAACACCACGTTGTTCGAACGACTCGCCTATGCCACCAAATACATCAAGATCCCATGCACGCGCAAGATCAAAGCTGCCTCTCGCACTTAGGGCATGTGACTCAGCATCTTCTTGTTCAATATCTTGATGAAACGTGAAGACGCCGCTGTAACCGGCATAAAACTTATGCCGACCAATGTTAGTACGATACGCTAAACTGGGGCTAGCGGTGATTACTTGATCAGGTTCATCAAGATCAGGACGTCGTCGAACGTTATCGCTATCAGCAATCGTAATTTCGATCGCAGGGTAAAAATCATTCAATAAGTCGAGGGGCTGATTGATACCACTATCGCGTGCGATGGAGGCGTCCTGAAATGATCGAAAAGTATTACTCGCAGGACTTAAGCCCTGAGCCGCGACTTGTGCAGACACGTCAAGCGGAGTGAGACCAACCCCAACACCAATTAAAGCAGCAACCCCGCATACTCCTATTTGAATTAACTTACCCTTAACTCTCATAATTATTTACTCTTATATAAATTAGCTCTCCAACAAGCTAAGCAATAAAGCTATATAAATTACTTATTAT
>CAZOBR010000014.1:2499-25060 GCA_964578035.1 uncultured Gammaproteobacteria bacterium | reverse complement strand
GCTGACTTTCTATCCCCACCTCTCGATTGTGGCTCCACTCGCCTACTCGTCTGTTTTTCTACCTGTTGTTTAAACCGATCATCGCCTAGCACCCACCCCTTTAACGTTGATTCGCTTATTTGAGTTATTAATTGTTGACCTAATTGGTCTTCAAATAATGCCAAATAAGCAGCTTGCCTTTTCTTATCGGTGTTCCCTAATCGGTCATACACTTCATGTGGTGTTATTAGCTCAATGGGTTTGCCTAATGCATTGTGTTGATAACTTGACCAGGGGTACTGGGCTGGATCATCCGCCATATTTGCTCGTACTGGATTCAGTTCAATATAACGACTGACAGTTAACAAGTATCTCTCATCCGATACTAAGGTGGATTTAAAGCGCCCCTCCCACAACGTACCCGTTCTGTCGTAAACAGAGTTAATGTAGCGCACGTAATACCGCCCAAGAGATTGCATCAATTGGCTTATTCCGTGATCAGTATGAGGAGTAACCAGTAAGTGCACGTGATTGGTCATCAACACGTAGGCATGTACGAATACATCGTACTTTTTTGAGTAGTCCTTAAGCTTATCTAAGTAAACAGTGTAGTCCTGATCTGAAAAAAAACACGCCTCACGATTATTGCCTCGTTGGATAATGTGCATTGGCACACCGGGGGCAATTAAACGTGGGAGTCTAACCATACCAATGAGATTAATTCATTAAAAACACAAAATCAATTACTCTGACCCTTTTGATTTCAACCCTTTTGATTTTTTATTTAGCGAAAAAGCTATTGCTGGCTGTGGAACCCGCTAATCCAAATAACTGCTTATAGACTACTAACCTTATAGTCTACTAATTTAGTGCTGGTTTAAGTAAGTGCAGATTGCGATTACTACTTACTTATACACTATTTTATGCACTATAAGCGAGTTTAAGCTCTGGTGCTCTATCCGCCGACTTTGCTCGACCTCGGTCAGCCTGGCAGTCTGATTCATCTGGATTAATCTCAATCGATAACCAATTTTCACATTCCATTCCAACAAAATAAGGTACGAGTGGCCCTTCAATTTGCTCAGGATGGTTATAGATCATTTCGTCGGTCACAGGTACGAAAACTTGTGTATTCATTACTACTAATGTTTGAATTTCTTCAAACGCCTCTCAGTTAAGTTACCCTACTAATTTGCTCTTAAATAAAGAACAGTCGGTTACTAATCTTTTGTTTTATATTTGTTTTGTATTAGCTTTATATTGCATTAGATTCCGCTTCTTGTTTTTTATCAGCTAATACGTCGGCTGTGAGCGTTTATCATTGTTTCGGCATTAATTCTGCTTCAACATCCTTATTAAACGCCTTTGAAATGACAAACTCAGGACTAACTAGTGGTAAAAATATGGTTTTAGCCTGATTTACGATTAAAACCGCACCAAAACACCGCCTTTCAGGCAAAATAGTCTCTTAGACAGACCTCGAGTAACACAAATACCGTAAAACATGGCCAGAAAAGTAGCAATTGTTGAAGATGACTTTGACCAGCGTGAGAATTATCGCGATGCGCTTGCGCAATCGGGTTACGAAGTTACGACGTACCGAAACCGGCAAGAAGCGTTAACCGGTATGCGAATCGACATGCCAGACTTAGCTATTTTGGACATAATGCTTGAGAATGAAATGGATGGTGGTTTTGATTTATGTCGCGATTTACGAGCGCTATCCCCTACTTTGCCAATTATTTTTTTAACCGCGCGTGATACTGATATTGACCGAGTGTCTGGTCTAAGGCTTGATGCTTGGGACTATTTAACCAAGCCACTGAATATGCAGTTTTTGAGTGTGCGTATTAATTCTTTATTTCGTATTGTCGACAGCCTAGGTAAAAGTGCCAATGAAGTGGCCGATGATCACTTAATCGTAGACGAGCTACAAATAAATGAAGACAGCATGTCTATTCGCTGGAAAGGCCAAGAGTTGAGTCTAACCTTAACTGAGTTTTGGTTAATTGAGTCGATGGCACGCCACCCAGGCCATGTAAAAACCTATGAAAACATGATGCAAATCACTCGTCAAAGCTATGTTGAACGCAATACGATTAACGGTTACATAAGAAGAATACGCAATAAATTCAAAGAGATAGATCCAAACTTCAAACACATACAAACCGTGTTTGGCGTGGGTTATAAATGGAATGCTGACGACTAGAAAACGCTCTTTTTAAGTATCAAAATAAAATAGCAAATATAAGAAAGTAGTAAAATAAGATAATGCGCGCTGGATTTTCAATTCGAACCAAACTGTTATTGGTTGCCCTATTGCTCTTATTGATTCCGTGGATGTCCTACGTCTACGTGCGCGACATGAAGACGTTTTTACTATCAGGTCAAGAAGACGCGCTCAGCTTAACTTCTAGAGCTGTCGCAACCGTGCTGCACGACCGCCCAGAGTTATTTACCGAAGACACTAAGATCAACGAGGGTGGTTCACAAGAAAACGAGATTTATGCCTTTCCTCTGCCGAATTACATCAATATTAATGGCGATTTAAGTGATTGGGGTGAACAAGCTAAACAAGCCGTTACATTCTTATCAACCCAAAACCTCACAGACGAAGCACTACCTGAGCAAAATAAAGATCCTGCAATTGTGGATTTTTCGGTTAATCATGTATTGGGCTATCGCGGTCAGTTTATCTACGCACTGTTTGAAGTCAGTGATAACGAAGTGTTTTTCCGTCAGAAGGACTTTTTACGAGTAGATGCAGCCGACCATATTCGTTTGACCTTGCAAGATCCAGGTCGGCCTATTCAACGCTACACATTGATTGCTAATACATCCGGTCGTATGAGTATTTATTTAATGGATGATGACTGGGTCTACCCAATAACCGGCGAACCGAACTACGACTTAGCGGCCGAACTGGCGTTGAGTGATAAAGGCTATAACGTTGAATTGCGCGTACCACGCTTTATGCTCTCGTCAGACACACGCATCAGCATGTCAGTTGCCGATGTGGATAATGCCGACACATTATCAGTGGAGTCATTGATTGCAACCACGCCGCAAAACGAAAATGACGACCTGTCTCGCCTATTAGTGCAATCGCCCGAAATTGCAAAGATTCTTAAAGGTTTAGACCGCGCAAATACTCGCATTTGGGTAATCGACGACGAACGACGTGTGCGCACAGTGGTTGGAAATATTGAAAACAATACTTATGATAATCAAATAGATAAACCAACTAACAGAGAAAAAACATTACCTTATTTTTGGGATTTGGCTCGATACTATTATGCGCAATCATTACAAATAATTTTTTCATATATTATTGAGAGCCCCGCTACCAGTTTTGATGACCATAAAGACTCGGTCGAAGAACGCAACGATCAAATTATCACACTGGCATTACAAGGCACTATCTCGTCTGATCGACGCGCATCACTTGATGAGCAAGGTACCATTTTGATGTCGGCCCACCCTATTTATCTAGACGACACCATTCCTGGTGCAGTAATCGTCGAACAAAGTACTAACCGTGTATTACAACGCCAACAAGAAACACTCGAAAACGTGATTAGTGTAACCTTGTTAGTGCTAATTACCGTTGCAACGGCTCTGCTCTGGTTTGCCTCACGTTTAACCCTGCGAATTAGACGCTTGCGCAACGCCACCGACGGCGCTATTGATCGTGATGGGCGAATTGTTAGTCAAAAACTCAAAGCCGAGGCCAAATCAGGCGACGAAATTGGCGATTTATCGCGCAGTGTCAGCAATATGTTAGGGCGTTTATCGCAATACACCAGTTACTTACGAGGGTTGCCAGACACACTCGCTCACGAAGTAAGTAACCCACTTAACGTGGTTAATTCATCCCTGCACAACCTATCACAACAAAGCCCAGAGATAGCGCAGAGCAAGTACATGGAACGCGCCAAAAATGGTATTAACCGTATTGGTGCTATTTTGCGGAACCTCACAGAAGCGGCTAATTTAGAGCAAGCCATGCAATCTGAAACGCGTGAAAAGATTGACTTAACCAACTTAATTGAAAGTTATGTAGACGGTTACTCTTTCAGCAACCCAGATCAGCCTTTTGATGTCATTATCCACGACCGCCCTTTGTTGGTGGAAGTCGCACCTGATTATATTGCACAGGCTTTAGACAAACTGGTGGACAATGCGATTGACTTTGCCGCGCCCGATACAGCAATTGTGTTCAAAGCGCGGCGAGTAAATAAAGTGGCGCAAATCGATGTGATTAATCAAGGCTCCAAACTGCCAGATAATATGCACGAGCGGATATTTGAACCGCTGGTATCTTTGGGTCGAAAAGATGCGCAAAAAACACGTTTAGGCATGGGTTTGTATGTGGTCAAGTTAATCGCCAGTTTCCATGGCGGTGAAGTGCTTGCGCGCAACTTGCTCAGTAGCGATGGGGTGATTTTTTCGCTCACATTACCATTGTACGATGACGATAAAATAGCTAATTAATTACAGAAACTGGACTTATTATGGGTAACCGACTCAGCAAACTTTACACTCGCACTGGCGATGATGGCACCTCCGGCTTAAGTGGCGGAGAACGCATTGCCAAGAACCATGAACGAATGAATGCCATGGGCACCGTAGACGAGCTTAATAGTGTGATTGGCTTATTAATTTGTAAGCTCAACGACGGCGAATTAGAAACATTGTTTACTGCAATACAGCACGATTTATTTAATATTGGCGGCGAAATCAGTATGCCAGGCCATTCGTTTATCAACGCCGATAAAATCACCGCGCTCGAACAGAAAATTGATGATTTTAATGAATCCGTGGAGCCGCTGAAAGACTTTATCCTGCCAGGCGGCAGTGAAGCTGCTTCGGTGTGTCATATGGCCAGAGCCATTGCTCGACGCGCAGAACGTGATGTCGTAACGCTGCATCAGCAAGAAGAAGTGTACGAAACCACTCGCCAATACTTAAATCGCTTGTCTGACCTATTATTCGCCGCAGCACGAATTATTAATCTAAGGCTTGGGCAAGAAGATGTTTTATGGAAGAAAGAATTGGCTTAAGGGTATGGCTTCTAGATCGTTTTAATAGATTCTTCGTCATGCTCTGAATGACGATTTTCGAGGCTGTCACTCTGAGCATCGCGAAGAATCCAATAGTGATAACTCGAACTTAAATCATATACGGCAACAACAAGCTACTCCGAGCTCGCCACTCGGCAAACTCTTCTGCAAACTGGGTCGCCAATGCCTTGTCTTCTACCTGAGCTTGTTTGAAAATTGCGAGAACGCCCAATAATAAAACCAACAAAGAGCTTGGCTGCATACAGAGTAAAAATAGACCAAAATAGATAAAAATATCCGCAAAATACATTGGGTGACGAATAACTCTAAACAGGCCACCGCGAGACACCAACACAGTCGGTTTTCCAATGTCGGTGTTTGCGCACTTTAATAAATAGTAATGCCAAAGATTAATGACACCGAACACGACGACAAATAACTGACCAACAATAATCTCACTATGCCAATCCGGTTCAGCACCAGCGACAAACCTGAGAACCACAAAGGTAATTAACGCGAATCCGCATAACAGCTTGCTTAGCCACCAAAATAAAGCATGATTAGGCTGCGTTACTTTCATTAGACATCGCTAGTAAGTGCGGGTATTTAACGATTACCGCGAACGCAAAAATGTCGTAAACCGTGTGGGCAATCATGACTAAAACAATGCTGTCGCTTATTACATAAATAACACCGAACACCAGCCCCAATAAAAACGTAATCAGGACATAGAGCTTGGTCATTGCGTGCATCACGCCAAAGATTAGTGATGCCAAAATAACACCAGCCCAAACACCGAAATGACTCACCAACCAGGTTTGTAACAAGCCGCGTATTAATAGTTCTTCGCCCACCCCTGCTGAGCACGACAATATAATAATGCCCGGCCAACTGAGATTGGCAAATATGACGTGCAAACGATCAAATAACTCTCGCAAGCCTGACACATTAAATAATGAGGTTTTGAATGATGAAGCATTGAACAAAAAGTAGCGGCTTAAATAATAAGTAAGCGCATAAATTAGAGTGCCACAGACGACCCCTAATGGAATACTCCAAAAGCCCACTGCGCCCAGCAAAGATAAAGAAACCTCATTGAAATACCAAATCGCACAACCCAATACAACAAGCCCTAAAGAGGGAGTCGCTGCTTGTTTGAAACTAATTTGTTGTTGTAACACCATGCGGATTAACGGTCAGTGTTAAAGCCAAATGAAGGTTGCCATGCGGCCGCAGTCTACGTTTGATGATTGCATGCTTCGCCTGTACGAGAAAAAGTTTTGCGAATCGTTATACGTGCAAGCATTACTGTGCGAATACGTATGAACCCCTATGTCAGACAATCGTTCAGCCGCTAATTGATGAAGATTTGCATAAAATTTACCAACGGCTTGCGATGCTTTATACGCAGAAGCTGAACCACCCAGTTGGTCTACCACTTCTTGCCCGACTTCGAACGCATCAGCGCCAATGCAGGGGCCTCCCCAAGCGATAATTTCAGAGGCAGGACTCACCATTTGCGCAATAACTCGTTCAATAATACCGCCCGCCATGCTGCGCCATCCAGCATGCACTGCTGCGACTTCAGTACCTTGGGTATTCGTAAATAGGATTGGTAAACAGTCGGCGGTCATAATGCACAATACTCGCCCAGTTTGTTGCGTCACGATGCCGTCGGCTACTGGAGAGGATAAATAAGTTTGATCGTTTAGCGTGATTATATCAACACCGTGAACCTGCTTAAGCCACACTGGTTCACTGGGTAATTTAAGCGCCGTTACAGTCAAGCTGCGGTTTTCAATGACGTGTTCTGGCTTGTCCTGCACATGCATGCCTAAATTTAACGACTCGTACGCGCCTTTACTGACGCCACCAAGTCGAGTGGTGCTAACTGCTTTTACCAGGTTTGGCGCTGACCAGTTAGGCTTGACGTAAGACGGATCAATGATTGTCAATCTCACACCCATCAACTAAAGCTTGCATATCCGCTGGCAATGGTCGCTCCCATGTTTGATGATCACCCGATATAGGGTGCGCATATTCAATGCGCGTCGCATGCAGTGCTTGACGTTTGAATGCGCGTAATTGAGTTTCAAACTCTGGCGCACAATCACCCGGAATGCCCAAACGACGCCCATATACTGGGTCGCCGACTAAAGGAAAACCAAGATGAGTCATGTGCACACGTATTTGATGAGTTCGCCCTGTTTCAAGCTGCACTCGTAGCAGAGTGTGATTACGATAGCGTTGATCGACTCGGTAATGCGTGATGGCTTCTTTGCCCATCATATTGACGGCCATTTTGCGGCGATCATTTTTATCACGAGCAATCGGCTCATCTACCGTATTACCCGAAATAATGCGCCCGTTAACCAAGGCCAAATATTCACGATGTAAACTGTGGTCAACCAATTGCGCGGTTAAACCTAAACGCGCAGATTCAGATTTAGCTACCACCATTAAGCCAGAAGTGTCTTTGTCTAAACGGTGCACAATGCCGGCACGTGCCAATGCTCTGTTATCGGGATAATGAAATAACAAAGCATTCAACAGAGTTTGATCGGGGTTGCCTGCGCCTGGATGAACAACCAAGCCAGCAGGTTTATTAATAACCAGCATGTCGTTATCTTCATACACGATATCTAACGGTAAATCTTGCGCTTCCCACTCACCTTGGCGAATCTCAGGTACTGCTAGCTCGATTAACTCACCTCCATAGACTTTGTCCTTTTGTTTGGGGTGCTCATCATCGAGCAACACTAAGCCGTTTTTAATCCAAGCCTGAATTGTGCTACGCGAATGCCCTTCGCAAAGTGTCGTCAGCGCTTTATCGACCCGCTGACCAATCAAATCGTCAGAAACAATGTAATTATGTTTGGTGTATTCTGTCACGGGTTCATTTATCTAAGCTTGTTAGTTTTTTAATTTTGTCAGGTTTACATTGACAAACATTTACAACGCTTAATGTACTTCTATGAAGTAAGTTTTCGCGCTATGCTTCGGTCGTTAAATAATAACCTATAATGCAGCTAGTTAATTGATAAGCGAGTGATTGATTTGATTTGATTTTAAGCTCAAAGCAAATCGACCATAAACACTCAGAAAACAGCCACACAATTACATTTGTACTGATCAAATATGTTGACACTAAAATACCTTAAATCTTTTACTTCAATTGCCCTCATACTGATTATGAGTGCAAGTATCTCGGCATGCTCATCGTCGGGTAAAAAACAACGTTCACTAGAACAGCTGGCAGAACAACAAGTTCAAAATTTGTATAATCGTGGCAAGAAAGCATTAGACCGTGGTAATTATGCATTCGCCATTGACTATTATCGTGCGCTTGAGGCCAGCTACCCTTATGGTGAGTTAACCGAGCAAGCCAAGCTGGATATGATTTTTGCGTTCGACAAGTCTGGTCAAGCCGAGAAAGCCGTGGAAATGGCCGATAACTTTATCTCGCTCTACCCTACTCATAAAAATGTTGATTACGCTTATTACATGAAAGGCGTTGCCAACTTTGAAAAGAAAAGTGGCCGCTTTAATCGCTTTATCAAAGGGTCTGGAAAATCAATTCGCGATCCAAAGTCATACCGTGATTCGCAAGACGCATTTGAAGAGCTGGTTAAACGTTATCCAGACAGCGTTTACACTGACGATGCAAAACAACGCTTGATCTATATTCGTAATGCTCTGGCCGAACGTGAGCTTAGAGTAGCGCAATTTTACTACGACAACACGACTTATGTAGCTGCATTATCACGTTGTAAAACCATTGTGTATCAATACGAAACAACGCCTGCTATTGAAGGCGCACTGGTCTTGATGGAAAAAACCTACACGCAAATGGGCATGAACGATTTGGCCGCCAGCACACGGCAAGTGCTGTTAGAGAACTTTCCTGAAAATAGTTCCAAACCCGCTAAAGCTAAGAAGAAAGGCCTGTTAAGCCGTTTAAACCCTTTTTAGACAGACTCTCAAAACTTCGCTAGCCGTCATCTAATCAAACGTCTAGTCAAAGCTCTGATCAAACTTACCAATCAACTTTGGGTCTAAAGCCTGAAGTGATTGGGTAGCGGCGGTCTCGACCAAATGCGCGCTTAGTAATGCGTACGCCGGGTGCCGCTTGACGGCGTTTGTATTCGTTGCGATCAACCATGCGAATTACTTGGGTCACATATTGTTCATCAAAGCCTTGAGCAACAATCTCGGCCGGCGGGCAATCTTGTTCAATATACAACTCTAAAATAGGGTCAAGTATTTCATACGGCGGTAAGCTGTCAGAATCGATTTGGTCTGGTCGCAATTCCGCTGACGGTTCGCGCGTAATCACACGCTCAGGGATAACTGGCGAAAGTGTATTTCGATACTTCGCTAATTCATAAACCAACACCTTCGGCACATCTTTAATCGCATTATAGCCACCGACCATATCGCCGTAGAGCGTGGCATAGCCCACCGACATTTCGCTTTTGTTACCCGTAGTCAGTACCATACGACCCGTTTTATTCGAGTACGCCATTAAGGTTAAGCCACGACAACGTGCTTGAATGTTTTCTTCTGTCGTGTCTTGATCACGCCCCTCAAACAACGGGCCAAGCTGCTGCATAAACGCATCGTACATTGGCTCAATAGAAACCACGTGGTATTGAATGCCTAACGCCTCTGCCTCAGCATGCGCATCGTGCTTGGATATGTCTGATGTGTAGCGAAATGGCATCATGATCACATCAACATTTTCTGGGCCAAGCGCATCTACTGCAATGGTGGTCGTCAGTGCTGAATCAATACCGCCTGATAAACCGATCACCACGCCTGAAAAACCATTTTTGCGTACATAGTCGCCCACCCCCAACACCAGTGCGTTATAAATACTTTCAAGCTCGCCCTGCTCTGGCACCATTTCACTGCCTGTCACTTCAAGCGATTCGCCTTTTTTACTCACAGAAACAACACTTAAGGCTTCCTCAAAACTGGCCATTTGATGCACAACATCGCCATTCGAATCGGTCAAAAACGAGGCACCATCGAATACTAACTCATCTTGACCTCCAATTTGATTGGTGTAGATTACTGGCACACTGAGCTTTTTCGCGCGCTCACATACTAAAGCCCTGCGTTCAGGTATTTTATTTGCGTGATACGGCGAGCCATTAATATTAATAATCACTTCAGCGCCATTATCAACGGCGTTTTCCACTGGACCATCGTGCCAAATATCTTCACAAACTGTCAAAGCAATCTTTTTCCCTTTATACTCTACTACACAAGGCTGTTGGCCCTCGCTGAAATAACGTTTTTCATCAAAAACTGCGTAATTTGGCAGCTTGATCTTTTTGTATTCGTGGGTGATTTTGCCGTTTTGAATAAACGCACCGATATTGAAGAGACCTTGATCAGTTTTCTTAGGATAGCCAACAACCAGGTCTATGCCTTTAACGGAATCGCAAAGGCGTTGTAATTGTTGCTCAACACGATAAATAAACCCAGGTCTAAGCAATAAATCTTCAGGTGGATACGCAGTTAATACAAGTTCAGTGCAAACTAATAAATCACATTGATGTTGATCGCGTGCGCGCTCAGCAAACTCAATAATTTTATCGACATTCTTCTCAATTGCACCAACGGTAACGTTGATTTGAGCCAAGCCAATATTAATTTCACTACTCATAAGGTATCGTTAATAAATTGTTAAAGAACGATTATAATCGCTCGTTCATAGTCGTTGAAATTATATAGCCTAAACCAGTCAATGCATATTGTTGTACACAGTCAGATAGCGGATATTTGCGCCAAACAATGGAATAACCTGCTCAAAGATAATAATCCGTTTATGCGGCATGAATTTTTGCTTGGCTTAGAAGAGTCTGCCTGTGTATGCAGCGCAACTGGCTGGGATGTTTGTCATATTGCTGTTTATGCTGAGCAAAATGATCACAGTACATTACTTGGTGCGCTGCCCTGCTATGCAAAGACGCACTCTTATGGCGAATATATCTTTGATTGGGCATGGGCCGATGCGCATCATAGACATGGCCTAGACTACTACCCCAAGTTATCCAATGCCGTGCCATTTACGCCCGCAACGGGTGAACGTTGGTTAATTGCCGACAATGCAAACAAAGATGATGTACAAACGGCATTAATTAACGCAACACAAGATTTGGCCGCTCAACATGATGCATCCAGTTTTCACAGTCTGTTTCTAAACAAAGAACAATACGATAGTTTGCCGAACGAGCAATTTTTAAAGCGCTTAAGCACGCAGTTTCATTGGCAGAATAAAGGTTATAAAAGCTTCGATGACTTCTTAGCTCTAATGAGTTCAAAAAAACGTAAGAACATTAAGCGAGAGCGCCGTCGTGTGGCAGAAACAGGTATTGAATATCAATGGTTATCAGGTGATGAATTAACGCCTGAGGCTGTTGAGACTATGTACTCATTCTACAAGCGCACGATTGCTTACTATGGTGCGCAATCGTATTTAAACAAACCATTCTTTGATTATCTGGCAGACTCATTTAGTCAACAAACCTTATTTTTATTTGCACGATTTCAAGACCAAGTGATTGCCGGTGGCCTTTACTTTAAAAGCGACAATACCTTGTATGGACGTTATTGGGGTGCGCTGCATAATTTTCACAGCGTGCATTTTGAAACCTGTTACTACCAAGCCATTGAGTGGTGCATTAAGAACGGCTATCAACGCTTTGAGGCGGGTGCACAAGGCGAGCACAAGCTCGCACGCGGTTTAGAGCCAAGCGCCACATACTCGGCTCACTGGATTCGTCACCCAGAGTTTAAACAAGCAATTGGCAAGTTCGTAGAACAAGAGTCGGCACATATTAATCAATACCAAGATGCACTGGATAAACATTCACCGTTTAAACAAGTGGAAATTTAGTTATGAGTATGAACTCATGTTATGAACTACGTTAACTTCCCCGCAGTTAATAACGCGAATGAAGATGGGCTGCTTGCGATGGGCGGCGATTTATCTTTAGACACGCTGGTGTCTGCTTATTCGCAAGGTATTTTCCCTTGGTTTAATCAAGACCAACCTATTTTATGGTGGTCACCTGACCCACGTTTAGTGTTGTTTCCTGAGCAGGTGCGCATCACTAAAAGTCTAGCTAAGCTACTACGTCAACAACGGTTTCGAGTGTCGTGCAATGAACAATTTGAAAAAGTTATGCAAGGCTGCGCACTGCGTGGCTCACCGCCTGCGTTTATTTCAAATGAACAAAGACCTGACACTTGGATAACCGACTCGATGCACCAAGCGTACACAGCTTTACACGCGGCGGGTTATGCGCATTCAATTGAGGTATGGCAAGGTCGTGATTTAGTCGGCGGTTTGTATGGCGTTGCACTTGGTGATGTGTTTTTTGGCGAAAGCATGTTCAGTGCGGCAAGCAATGCATCAAAAGTCGCATTGGTCGAGCTATGTCGTTTCTTAAGCATACAAGGCTACCGCATAATTGATTGCCAAGTGGCGAGCGGCCACTTGTTTTCAATGGGCGCCAAAGAAATACCACGCGATGATTTTTTGCATTACTTGAGCAATCTTGATATCCATCAAACTCAACTCAACTTTGCTGAACAGTTTAACCTGTCAGCTGGTTCATCTTTCGACAAACCCTAAACAGAAATGTTATAAACGCATTATGAGTAATGCGCATAACCCAATCCGTTTATTTGAGACCGTTGTCGATGAGTGTCCCTACTTAGATAACCAACAAAGCGCATCCATTCTGGTTGATCCAGAGCACCCAGTAGGTGATAACTTGTTTGCCATGCTCTCACGGTCTGGTTTTCGGCGCAGCGGCGCAATGCTTTATTCACCCAAATGCCCTTCGTGTAATGCCTGTATTTCAGTTCGCATTCCAGCGGCACGCTATCAAGCCTCACGCAACCAAAAACGAGTGTGGAAGAAAAACGCGGATATCACCGTTCGTGTTGAAGAGGTGCGCTTTGATGATGAGCACTTTGCCCTTTACTTAAAATACCAACGACATCGCCACCCAGAAAGCAGCATGTGCGATGAAGACCCTAAAAAATACATCGGTTTTATTGACTCAGAATTCTCAAACTCAAAATTTCTGTGTTTTTACTTAGGCGATCAATTACTCGGAATCAGCGTCGTTGACCAATTTGATGGCGGCATATCAGCCGTTTATACCTTCTTTGATCCAGACTACAGTAATCGCTCGCTCGGCACTTATGCCGTGATGACTATGCTGCATTTAGCACGCACAAAAAACATTTCATTTGTCTACCTCGGCTACTGGGTAGACGGCTCAAGCAAAATGGACTACAAACGAAACTTCAAACCCTTACAAGGCTTTATTGACCGGCATTGGGTGGATTTAAAACTGCGATGAAACCCAGAGGCTAATTACAAACCAAAAAAGTGTCATCCAGAGGTAGCGCCGAAAGATCTAAACAACCAATACCTACCTCCTCAAAACAGTAAAAATAGCCCTCCAAAAACTACCCTTGAAATCCCCCAGAAAGGCTTTATTTATCAATACGTTTGATGCATGATACCGCGCATGTTTTATGTGGCGTAAATTTAACCGCATCAGCAATTAACTATTTAATACATTCACTGTTAGAGAAAAATAAAACGTGGCAAAAGAAGATCAAATTGAAATGGAAGGTACGGTTATCGATGCCCTACCTAACACCGAGTTTAAAGTAGAGCTTGAGAATGGACATGTGGTGCACGCACACATCTCAGGCAAAATGCGTAAAAACTACATTCGCATCCTGCGCGGCGACCGAGTCACGGTTGAATTAACACCATACGACCTGACCAAAGGCAGAATCACCTATCGTAATCGCACATAAGTACCTGTTTTATAAGAGTCGTTAAAAAACTCATCGGATGAGTAAAAAATAACTGGATATCCAAACAGTGTTTTGCTAACCTGTATCTATAAACAGGTATAAATAGGTTAAACGCGATGAACTCTCTCACAATTGAGACTGTCGAATCATTACAGGCAGTCGAACTAAAGCCGTTGACTAAGCGTCAGCAAGAAATTTTTGACTTTATTGTTGAATGTATTGCAAACAATGGTGCCCCGCCGACCCGCGTAGAAATTGCTGAGTACTTCGGCTTTAAGTCCGCGAATGCCGCTGAAGATCATCTAAAAGCGCTCGATAAAAAAGGCCATATCGAACTGCGCTCTGGCACTTCCAGAGGCATTTTTATCCGCGAACAGGCCCGCATTCAATCTAACACTCAATTAAACGGCGAATCAAATCAGAACCCAGAACTCGGCAGCACCTCAACCGAAGATGTAAATAACCTTGCGGTTATTGGTGATGTTGCAGCAGGCGCGCCTATCTTTGCAGACCAACATGTTCAACAGTATTTAAGTGTTGATCAAAGTCTATTTGCAGATAAAGCCGACTTTTTACTAAAAGTACGTGGCGACAGCATGATTAATATCGGTATTTTTGAGCGTGATTTATTAGCCATTAAAAAAGCCGATCGCGCTCGTGATAATGAGATTGTGGTTGCTAGGATTGGTGACGATGTCACCGTAAAGCGTTATCAACAATCCGGCACACAAGTTTCACTAATCGCTGAAAATGATGATTACTCACCCATTGAAGTAGACTTACAAACACAACCCTTCGCCATTGAAGGCGTTGTCGTTGGGTTAATTCGACAGGATTTTTAGTTAAGTACTGCGTATGATGAATTCAGAGCTGTTTTTAACTTTTAAGGAAACGTTGAAAATCAGTTCTGAGAACGCTTGAAAAGCAATCAGACTGTGTCGTCTGTATCAAGAATCGACCGCGATAACCAGGTCTGATTTAGGAAATTCAGTAAAAGGAAACGGTCGCTGATCGGTGTTAAAGGTCATATAACTGACAAGCTGAGCAACATACTTGCTCAAACCATCACCTAATTGCATAAGATATTGGTTAGGCTGACCAGCAATTAAGCGAAAAGCACATTGTGCAATCACCACAGCTGCAATAACGATTTGACTGACATAAAAAATCAGCCAAAAAAGTATAACAAACAAAATTCGAATCCAGCTTGATTTATCTTTGTATTGACTAGACATACTCACCTTAAAATTATTTTGTTTGAGTAAATGATATAAGGGTAAATTTTGTTTTTTATAGTTGTATTTATCAATTTTTGCTGAAAAATTGTGTTGATTACTCGTCCCACGACTAGTCATTGCGAATCTAGAACGAAAACTTTAACCAACTAAAACAATGATTTAAGATAAATATTTAATTTAATTTCTTTTTATCAATCGGTTTAGGCGGCAGCGGCAAAGCAGTTACGCCCTCTTCGGCGAGTTCTTGCAAATCTTCCTTGCTGGCAGTGCCTTTTATGTTCACTGCCTCTTTTTCACCACGGTGAATACTCAACGCTTCATCGGCGAAACGATTACCAACGTCTTCAAAGTTTTGATCAATATAATCGTGCACCTTACCCAGCATTTTTTGCAGTTGCGCATACGCTTCAGGCGACTTTGCCCTCCCCAAAGCCATTTGCGGATCAGCATTGTTTGACTCCGCCACAACAGACTCTAGCGCGGTGCTAGCACTCGAGTTGCTCTTGCGACCAACTTTAGGCACCGCTAGTTTTTTATTGACGTCGCTAGAATCACAAAATGGACAGGTTAACAGCCCTGCTGACTTTTGCTCATCCAAATCTTCGGCATTCTTAAACCAGCCTTCAAAATAATGGCCGCCATTACAGACTAAATCAAAAATTACCATGACATGATTGTATCGATAAGATACTTATAACTCTACTTGGCAGCCGAACGGCTTTCACGCTTGCGCTCATGCTCAAGCAAAAAGCGTTTACGAATGCGAATGCTTTCGGGGGTTATTTCGACCAATTCATCATCATCAATAAACTCTAATGCAGACTCAAGAGTATGTTTGATTGGCGGAACCAATTGAATGGCATCATCTTTACCAGAAGCGCGCACATTGGTTAGTTGTTTACCTTTAAGCGGATTAACCGTTAGATCATTATCACGTGAATGAACACCAACCACTTGGCCTTCATAGACCATTTGCGTTGGGCCAATCATCATTTTGCCGCGTTCTTGTAAATTAAAGATCGCAAAACCCAGCGCTTTTCCCGAACCATTAGAAATCAACACCCCGTTTTTACGCTGACCAAATGACTTATTCTTTTTCGGCGCATAACGATCAAATACGTGATACATCAAACCCGAGCCGGACGTCATGGTCATAAATTCAGTTTGAAAACCAATTAAACCACGTGACGGAATCAAAAAGTCTAAACGTACACGGCCTTTGCCATCTGGATTCATGTTTTCTAAATCACCACCACGCTCTTGCAGAGCCTGCATGATCGTACCTTGATGTTCGTCATCAATATCAATTGTGACGTTTTCAAAAGGCTCATGAATTTCACCATTAACCTCTTTATAAATAACCTCAGGGCGCGATACAGCAAGCTCAAAACCTTCGCGCCGCATGTTTTCAATAAGCACAGATAAGTGCAACTCACCACGGCCTGATACTTTAAATTTTTCAGGATCAGACGTATCTTCTACACGCAATGCCACATTATGAAGCAACTCTTTTTGTAGGCGGTCGCGGATTTGACGAGAAGTTAAATACTTGCCTTCTTGACCGGCAAACGGCGATGTATTGACCTGAAATGTCATTGTTACGGTAGGCTCATCTACTGTTAGTGGTGGCAAAGCTTCAACCGCTTCGCGGTCACAAATCGTATCGGAGATAAACAGCTCATCCATACCGCTGATCGCAACAATATCGCCCGCACTGGCTTCAGTAACTTCAACGCGCTCAATTCCTTTAAAACCAAAAATCTTACCAATACGGCCATTTTTATTCTTACCGTCTGTGCCAATCACAGTAATCGGTGAGTTGGTCGCTACGGAGCCTTGTTTAATACGACCAATGCCTATTACACCTAAATAACTTGAGTAATCAAGTTGAGACACCTGCATCTGAAAAGGCTTGTCTACTTCAACTGGCGGTGGTGGCACACGATCCACAATGGTTTGAAACAATTGATCCATATTGTCGGTAATGTTTTCATGATCATCTGTCGCAAAACCATTAATCGCAGAGGCGTAAATAACCGGAAAATCTAATTGCTCATCGGTTGCGCCTAACATATCAAACAAATCAAAGGTTTGGTCTAACACCCAATCCGGACGCGCACCTTCACGGTCAATCTTGTTAATCACTACAATTGGTTTTAAATCGTGCTCAAATGCTTTTTGCGTGACAAAACGGGTTTGTGGCATTGGACCATCAACCGCATCAACCAACAAGATTACCGAATCAACCATAGAAAGAATACGTTCTACTTCACCGCCAAAGTCTGCGTGGCCAGGCGTATCAACAATGTTAATGCGATAGTCTTTCCAGTTTAATGCAGTTGGCTTAGCAAGGATCGTAATACCACGCTCTTTCTCGATATCGTTCGAGTCCATTACTCGCTCAACAAGCTCAGCACGCTCATCAAACGTACCTGATTGCTGTAAGAGTTTATCCACCAAAGTGGTCTTGCCATGGTCAACATGAGCGATAATGGCGATATTGCGTAAATTCATTTTAGATCAAAGAGTTAGTTGGCCGAAAATCAAAGCGCGATTATAGGGTAAACCCACGGTATTACTAGCGATATACGCGCTTTATTTTGTCTAACTTTGTTAACTCTTGCGGAGTAAAAAACGCTGGGTAACCGCTGCTCAACTATGCTTCTAGTTAGTTGTAGTCAGGCAAATATGAATAATCATGCCTGTATTCCAACATTTGCTCTAAAGAGTTTTTTTTGGGTAATCCGCTTACATATCGATAATTTCTCCAGCTTCATTGTTTATGGTTCGCCCTGAGGCGAACCATGCTAATTCAATACAATTAGCTATGTGATTAAAACTTATACTTAGCCCACAACCAAAATCTCTCTGTATCAACTCTTGAAAAAGCCGAATCACCTGCCGAATAATCGGCGTATTTAACGCCGCCAGAAATACCCTCTGTGAATTTGCGTGTGTACAAAAGATTAATCTCGTCACCTAAATCATCCGCGCCATTTAGTGCGCTGTCTGATGAAAAGTCGTGATAGGCTGCAAGCCATTTTCCGCCTGCTAATTTTCCACCAATTCTCAAATAAAGATCTTGTAAGCCTTGATCAGGAGTTGCTAAGAAAAGATCTGCCCAGCCGTTGAATTTATGTAAGGTTGCTAATGGTGTCGTGAACCCTTTTTGACCATTATCACTACCTAACTCTTCGTAACCAATCTTTGCAGTGATACCACTAATACTCACACCGCCTTCAAGCTTTAAGTAATCGGTATCAAATGTGCCATTAATATCTTGTGTTGCGAATTCAGCGGCATAGTGAAGCGTGTAGTCTTCAGATGGCGCACTGCCTGTAAAGCTAACACCGTAAGTGTCAATTGAATTATCTGTGCCGTTATCGACTTCGAGCAAATACGCATAGCCCACTATTTTGCCCACAGGCGTTTTATACGAGCTATTGATGATCATGTCTTTACTGTCTAGATCAGCTTCGTCAGAAAAAATTCGATTGCGCTTGGCGATATATGAAGCATTGATATTTAGGCCATCGAGTGGTTTATAGTTAAGCGTCACACCATCAAACGTTTGATGGTCTTGTCGCCATGCAACACTACCAATGAATCGATGCCCATCTAAAGTGATTACTTGTCGGCCAAGCTTTACCCACAGCTTGTCATTAGCATACTTAACGTAGGCTTGATCAATTTCGGTGCCTTCAGGGTCGGCAACAACTGAAAACTGCCCTGGGCGTACACCAGCCGGCGGCACACTAAAGTCATCGATAATTTCTCTAACATCTTCCACTTCCACATGTGCTGAAAAACCTTGGTAACTTGCAGATTTGTAACCAAGGCTTGTTCGCAAGGTAAGCGCGTCTGCATCTTCTAATGGGTTGTTCTGCTCTACGCTTTCGTAACGCAAAAGAAAACTCCCATAAAATTCGTCTTTATTCTCGCCACTTTTACTTGCACTGCTCTGAGCCGAAACAAGTAGGGAACAAAACAAAATAAATGCAATGGTTAATCGATCAATATATCTGCGGTTTACAGATGCATGAATTAGATGTTTGGTTAAATACTTCATACAAATAGTCTCTCTAAAAAATTGAAAAATTTCACTAATGCTCGCGTATCAAGCACTGGCAATAAGGACTCAGCAAAAAGCGTGCCAATGCAAAAACGTAGACTGAAATTGAAGAGGAAATTATCTAACTCCCTGTTAGATAATGATTATTAAGCTGTCAGAGCATAATTGACAAGCTATAAAGCTGCCCAAACATGCTGGTCAAGGTGCACGTCTTTAGTGTGTCGCACAACTAAGACGCAAGCAGTCTAATTTGGTTTACCAACTCGTAGTTAGTCACTACTATCTTTATTACACACGCTTTGAACGCCTTACCAGGGCGAATTATGATTACCGCCTTGTCTAACAATGCCGATCACGGCGGTCGAACTGCGCTTGTCGAGTACTCTAACAAAGGTGAATACATCGCTACTTACTGGAACCTGCAGACCGTTGGAAGGTCAAAACACCCTCGCTGCGAAACGTGGCGTTAACTGCACACAGGTAAGTTTTTATCTTTGTAACAAGTAGTCGCCTTTTACAATAATGGTGGCCATAAAAATGCGCTATTATCACCACTGATATATCCATTAAATTTTAACCAATATGAGCAATCTGCTTTGGTCGATTTTTTAGAATCATTGATAATTCGAACGAACTAGTGGAGAAATTACAAATGAATAATTCACAAAACACCTACGATGTTGTTGTGGTTGGCGCGGGCTCTGCAGGCATCGCAACTGCTAGCAGCCTACTGAAACGTAACAGCAGCTTAAATATTGCGTTAGTTGACCCAAGCGAAGACCATTATTACCAACCCGGCTGGACAATGGTTGGCGGCGGTATCTTTGACGCACCGTCTACACACAAGAAAACCAATGACCTTATCCCAAGTGCGGCAACTTGGATCAAAAATTCGGTAACGACATTCTCACCAGAGAATAACTCTGTGACCTTAGATAATGGTTCCGAGCTAAGTTATCAACACCTTGTGGTAGCGCCTGGTTTAAAACTCGATTGGGCGGGTGTTGAAGGCTTAGAGCAAACCTTAGGCCAGAACGGCGTTACGTCAAACTACCGTTACGATTTAGCGCCCTACACTTGGGAACTAGTGCAAAACCTTAAAAGTGGTAAAGCAATTTTCACCCAGCCGCCGATGCCAATTAAATGCGCAGGCGCGCCACAAAAAGCCTTGTACTTATCAGCTGACCATTGGCTTAAATCATCGCGGCTCAACAATATTGATATCGAGTTTTATAACAGCGGCGGTGTGTTATTCGGTGTGGCCGATTATGTACCCGCATTGATGACTTATATTGAGAAATATCAAGCCGAACTCAAGTTTATGCAAACCTTAGTTAAGGTCGATGGCGCATCGAAAACCGCATGGTTTAAAGACTCTGACGGTGAAGTAACGTCAAGCAATTTTGATTTTCTGCATGTGTGCCCTCCACAGACGGCTCCAGACTTTATTAAATCGAGTCCACTGTCTGATGATGCAGGTTGGCTCAGCGTTGACCCAGCCACATTACAGCACACCGAATACAAAAATATTTGGGGTGCAGGCGATGTTATGAATACGGCCAATGCGAAAACCATGGCTGCCGCGCGTAAGCAAGCACCGGTTACAGCACAAAACATATGCAATGCAATCGACGGAAACAATCCAAGCGCACAATATGATGGCTATGGCTCGTGCCCGCTTACGGTTGAGAAAGGCAAAATTGTACTCGCCGAATTTGCCTATGGCGGCAAATTAGTGCCAACCTTCCCAAGTTGGGTTAACGAAGGCACTAAGCCAAGCAAGTTTGCGTGGTTTCTTAAAGCCAGCCTGCTCCCGTGGATCTATTGGAACGGCATGCTGAAAGGCCGAGAATGGCTGGCTAAGTCATCTGGGTAATATGTCTTCTGGATAACGACTTAAGACGATTTTCGCGCTTATTCTCGGCTTGCAATTAAATCATCAACCACAGAAGGGTCTGCCAAGGTGCTAATGTCACCTAAGTTTGAATAATCGTCTTCGGCAATTTTACGAAGAATACGGCGCATAATTTTGCCAGAACGTGTTTTGGGTAAACCTGGCGCCCAATGAATAACATCGGGCGTTGCAACTGGGCCTATTTCGGTTCTAACATGTTTGATTAATTCAGCTTTTAACTCTTCTGTGTACTCCTGGCCAGACATCAAGGTAACGTAGGCATAAATACCCTGCCCTTTAATATCGTGTGGATAGCCCACAACAGCCGACTCAGCAACGGCCTGATGCAACACCAGCGCACTTTCGACTTCCGCGGTACCCATTCGATGGCCTGAAACATTAATAACGTCATCCACTCGGCCGGTTATCCAGTAATAACCGTCAGCATCGCGACGGCATCCGTCACCCGTAAAATAGTACCCAGGGTACATTGAGAAATAAGCTTCAAAAAATCGTTGCGGGTTGTTGTAAACACCGCGCATTTGGCCTGGCCAAGACCTTCGAATCGCTAAATTACCAGACGCTTCTCCTTCAAGAATATTACCCTCGTCGTCTAATAAGATTGGCTCAACTCCAAAAAACGGCTTAGCAGCAGACCCAGGTTTTGCATCGATCGCACCAGGCAACGGCGCAATCATGATGCCGCCGGTTTCAGTTTGCCACCAAGTATCAACAATCGGGCAGTTTCGGTACCCGACCTTATCAAAATACCATTCCCAAGCTTCTGGATTGATTGGTTCGCCGACCGTACCCAAAATTCGCAAACTGCTTCGTTCTGTCGTTTGTAGGTACTCGTCGCCTGCGCCCATTAAGGCGCGCAATGCAGTGGGCGCCGTATAGAAAATATTCACTTGGTGCTTATCAACAACTTGCCAAAAACGGCTGGCATCGGGATAAGTAGGCACGCCTTCAAACACAAGCGTAGTCGCGCCATGCACTAACGGCCCGTAGGTCAGATACGTATGTCCCGTGATCCAACCAACATCGGCTGTGCACCAATAGATTTCACCTTCTTGATAATCAAAAACATACTTAAATGTCATTGCTGCGGTCAGTAAATAACCACCAGTTGTGTGCAACACACCTTTGGGTGTACCAGTAGAACCAGAGGTATATAAAATAAACATCGGGTCTTCGGCATCCATCCATTCGGGCTCGCAGGTAGCCGATTGATTTTCGATGACCTCTTCATAACGAACATCACGACCTTCTTGCCAGGCAACGTCATTACCGGTGACAGTACAAACCAAAATAGTTTCAATGCTAGGTGTTTGCAGACAAGCTTCATCAACATTGGCTTTTAATGGTATTGGTTTTGCACCACGTAAACCTTCGTCAGCGGTAATAACCATCTTACATTCTGAATCATTAATTCGGCCGCGCAGTGCTTCAGGTGAAA
>CAZOBR010000014.1:0-2489 GCA_964578035.1 uncultured Gammaproteobacteria bacterium | reverse complement strand
AAAAACCACCAAAAACCACCGAATGAATTGCCCCTATTCGCGTGCAAGCTAACATTGCGTAAACCGCTTGAGGAATCATTGGCATGTATAAGCAAACGCGATCACCTTTTTGCACACCTAAACCACGCATCGCATTGGCCAGCTTGCAAACCTCATCGTGTAACTGCTGGTAACTAATTTTTTGTGTCTGTGTCGGGTCATCGCCCTCCCAGATTATCGCTGTTTGATCCGCTCGAGTTGCTAGGTGACGGTCAATACAGTTATAGGCAACATTCAGCTTGCCGTTTTTAAACCAATTAATTTGTGCAGTATCAAAGTCACACTCTGACACTGCATCAAACGGCGCAAACCAATCTAAATTAACATTAGCTTGCTCGGCCCAAAACTCGTTTGGCTCAGATAGCGAACGAGCATACATTTGCTCATATTGCTCTTTATCGAGATGCGTTTTCTGTTTAATAGAATCAAATACTGGGTAAATCGTGTTATCAGTGGTCATATAAATAGGCAGTTAATTTCTCAAGTCTTTAGTATAAGAAGTTTCATAGTGACTGAAACCCATCGCGGTTTCAGCGAAGTAATGTGCATTGTCAGCAGTTATCGCAATGCGTAATAATGTGTTGTTATTGCTTGGCAAATCAAACTCCATCGCCCAACGTTTGCTGTCGTTGCCATTGCGTTTAAGAGTATACGGGCCAAGCTCGTGGCCTTTCGAACTGACAAACCCTATATGAGCATTTTGCAAATCATAATTAGACGTCAGCACCAATTCATTACCACCGTCTGTCTTAATAATATTAAGTGTAGACATAAACGAGCCGTTCACCAAATCACATGCTCCACTGCTAAAACGGCAATTTGATTTGGCGACTAATTGATAACTGGTGCCTGCAACAGCAGGTTTAGGCTGTTCCCTAACGAATAAATCAACTAAATAGTAAGCTAAAACAGCGAGAATTGGCGCCACAATAAGCGCGCTAATTACATGTTTATTTTTAAAAAACGCCACTGGATAATATTAGTATTACTACACAACAACCTTTTAATGAACGCTGTGCGGCGCACGAATATAATCAACCATATCTTGAACTTCTTTAGGTGGTTCTGCCGTTAGTTTGCATACGACTATCGCCACAACAAAGTTGACTATTGCGCCAACCGCGCCAAATGCATTTGGCTCAATACCGAAGAACCAATTTGCAGGCAATTCACCTAAGAACGCGGTACTTTGCACAAACATAATGCCTTTGTGTTGAAAGACATAAAATAAGGTTATGCCAATGCCAGATAGCATGCCTGAAACTGCGCCGGCCGTATTCATGCGTTTATAGAAAATGCCCAGCATCAATGCAGGAAAAATCGACGCTGCGGCTAAGCCAAATGCAAGCGCAACGGTGCCAGCGGCAAAATCTGGCGGATTGAAACCTAAATAACCCGCTAACAGCACGGTAAATGCCATTGCGATACGAGATGCATTGAGTTCCGATTTTTCAGAAATACCTGGTCGAATAATGCCTTTGAGTAAATCGTGTGATATGGCCGAGGATATGGCCAGCAGAAGCCCGGCCGCAGTCGATAATGCCGCCGCTAGTCCGCCTGCCGCAACCAAGGCAATTACCCAATTCGGCAGTCCAGCTATTTCTGGGTTAGCCAGCACCAAAATATCATTGTCAACCTTGACCATCTCATTAACGGTTTGGTCTGCACTGTATTGAATAAGACCATCATTATTCTTGTCTTGATACTCTAAAAGACCGGTTGTTTCCCAGTTTTTAAACCACTGTGGCCGCTGGTCATACTCGAGCTGAGTGCCCGGTGTTGGTTGAACCGTATTGATCAGGTTTAACCTTGCCATTGCTGCTACTGCCGGTGCCGTCGTGTATAGAATTGCTATGAAGACTAGTGCCCAACCTGCTGAATTTCTTGCACCTTTTACTGACGGCACCGTAAAGAAACGAATAATCACATGGGGCAAACCAGCCGTACCAATCATGAGTGACATCGTATAGAAGAACATATTAAGCGTACTGCCTCTGGAGCTTGTCGTGTATTCACTAAAGCCGAGTTCCATCAGCACTTGGTTAAGCTTGTCCAGTACATAAGTTCCATCTGAGATCAGTGTTGAGCCTAGACCCAGTTGCGGAACAGGATTACCTGTTAACTTCATTGAAATAAAAATTGCCGGAATCGTATAGGCAAAAATTAACACAACATATTGTGCGATCTGTGTATAGGTAATGCCTTTCATGCCACCGAGAACAGCGTAGAAAAACACAATAACCATACCGGCGGTTAAACCAGCTTCATAAGAGGTTTCAAGAAATCGACTAAATGCCACACCGATACCTTTCATCTGACCAATCACATAGGTAACAGAAGCCAACACCAAACAAATTACCGCGACAACTTTTGCCGTATTAGAATAATAACGGTCACCAATAAACTCAGGCACCGTAAACTTGCCGTATTTGCGCATATATGGCGCAAGA
>CAZOBR010000013.1:0-25098 GCA_964578035.1 uncultured Gammaproteobacteria bacterium | reverse complement strand
TCGAAAGTTCGCAATCCCGTGATCGTGTTCGAAGTCGCGTGTAATATTTTCCGACAGTGTGGCAATTTCATTGGCTTGCTTAATAGCCGAATCGAGATAATCGTTCAAACGCCGAAAAAACTTACTAATCGTTTTTTGTAAGGTGATTGAGCTCGCGCAGCGCGCCATATTATGCTTTGTAACCGCAATTAAACGCTCTAGGCGTTCTTCGCTTAGTAAGCGAACTAATTTACCTGTTTCTTTTGAATAAACAGCACGCAATGCTTGATAGCGTTGCATATCAGTTTCGAGCGAAGACTTTTCTGATTGAACTTTGAGCATGATGTGCGAAATCACATCGCTGTTTTTGCTGCTAAGTTGCTTAAGCTCGGCGATGTGTTCATCGGCATCTTTCAAGCGATTATCTAAGATTGAGCTGGCAGAATCTAAAATACTGTCGAGCGAACTGCGAACTTTCTCAATTACAATTTCACGCTTTTGCGGTATTAGTTTATCTGCAATGGCTTGTTCAAGAGACGGAATGCCGCTGCGTTCAAGCAATTCAGAATCCTCAGACAATTTCGCGAGTAAACCTTTTTGTGCCGACACTGGGAAAATATTGCCGCTGTCTAAGTTTAATGTCTTAGACGTTGCTTTAACTTGCTCGTTAATCTCGTGAGCTATTTCTGACTCATCACGAATACCATCCCACAGGGCATCGATTTTATTTAGTGCAACCAGTTTACGTTGGTTTGCTTGGGTAATAAGGCTGTCATCTGACTTGCTGCTAATGTGCTGCTCCCAAAGTGCAAGATCAGACGCGGTGACACCCGTATCATGAGAAAGCAAAAAGATAACCGTATGTGCGGTAGAGAGTTGGTTTATGGTCAATTCTGGCTCAGCGCCAATTGCATTCAAACCCGGTGTATCAAGAATAACCAAACCTTGCTCAAGTAACGGGTGTGGTAAATTAATAATCGCATGGCGCCAGCTTGGTATTTCAACTTCGTCGTATTCATTAACGGGCAAACCCACTTTCGCGTCATCGTCTTCAAGCAAATCAAATTTAAGGTCTTTGGCATAGGCCTTGCTGACCAATTTGTTGTCTGACATGCAATTTAACGCATCGACCATTGAATCAATATCGTTAACGCTGAATGTTTTCTCTTGCCAAGCATCTGCTTGGTTTTTCAGTTTAAACAGGGGCCGCTCATCTTTGCGAGACTCGATTGGTAACAAGCGAATGCCCGTTGGTAAATTTGGATCGTACTTTAATTCGGTTGGGCACATCGTGGTGCGGCCGCTACCAGATGGCAAAACACGGCGTTTGAAATCGCCAAAGAATAAAGTATTAATTAGTTCAGACTTGCCGCGTGAATATTCCGCAACAAACGCAACCGATAACGAGTCTTCAGACAAAGCCCCAAGAATACTTTCAAATTCATGGTGCGTGCGTAAGTCGGTAATGTTGTTGGTTTTCAAGAACCCACTAACAGATTGCACTGTGTCGCTGAGTTGCGAACGCCACTCAGAGTACTGCAAAATTTGGTCGTTAAGGTTTTGCTCAGTCACTTGAAATCTAATTATTTTATTATGTTCTCGTTAAACATTGTGCAGCGTTACATGCACGGTATTAGCTGCACAATGCACATATAGGACTCAAGTCTAGCTTATACCCCTTTGGTGAGTCAAAAAGTATTTAATGTTTAACAGTAAAAAATTACTATAAGCATATGATTAATATTGTTTTATAATCTTTTCACGGTTTGTTGTAAAACGCACAATAAACAACATTAGCGTTGAGTTACATCTCTGGTACCTAGGCATCAGAAACGCTACACTCATCGCTAGAAGAGTGAACAGAGCATGTTGCTGTTGTTTCGTTGGTGATGAAGCATTGTAGTGTGCTTAAAATATAACAATGCCAAAAAAGAAGAAGACCCCCTCAAAATCAATAAGCGATCGAGCGATGCCTGCTATTAAATACTGGCTGTTGCGCGTGGGTATTATTGTGTTCATTGGTATGCTCGCGTTTGTCGCGTATCTCGATGTGGATATTCGCCGCCAATTTGAAGGTAAAAAGTGGGCATTGCCAGCGCATGTCTACACGCGCCCAATGGAGCTGTATATTGGGCAGGAATTCGATCTGGATTTGATTGAAAGTGAACTGCGAGAGCTGGGCTATATCCAACGTCAAAATCTTGATCGAGTCGGTAGTTATACGCTCAGTCAAGATGCTATCTCGATTTATCAGCGTGAATTTCGTTTTTGGGATGGCTTACGTGGGCAGCAAAAAGTTCAATTAAGCGTTAGAAATAATCGAATCAATGACATTCGAATATTAAGCAGTACGAATAATCAAGTTTCGATCGAAATCGTTCGTTTAGAGCCACGTTTATTTGGCAGCGCCTCACCAATGAGCCATGAAGATAGAACGCTGCTTAAACTGGAAGACGTGCCGCAACCATTAATTGATGCACTGATCGCCATTGAAGATCGGCAATTTTACTCTCATTTTGGCATCAACCCGGTTGGTATTGCGCGTGCCATGTTACGAAATATCAAAGCGGGGCGTGTTGTACAAGGCGGTAGTACCCTAACGCAGCAGTTGGTCAAAAATTATTATTTAAGTTCAGAGCAAACCTATCGGCGGAAGTTTGTTGAAGTAATCATGGCAGTTTTATTAGAGGCGCACTACAGCAAAGATGAAATCCTACAAGCCTATTTGAATGAAGTGTACTTAAGCCAAGCGGGCAATCGGGCCATTCACGGTTTCGCGCTAGCAAGTCAATATTTTTACGGGCGACCTCTGCAAGAACTCGATCTGGCTGATTTGGCATTATTAGCAGGCATTAACAATGGCCCTAGCTACTACAATCCAATGCGCCATCCTAAGCGCGCACTTAAGCGTCGCGATTTGGTCTTGCAAACCATGCTCAATGAATCATTGATTGACGAGCAGCAATTTACTAACGCTACTGCACAGCCATTGAATATCAGCCCAAGCGCATCGCGCGCTGCGCCGTTGTCATACCCATCGTTTATGGGGTTTGTACGCAATAATTTGCAAGACGATTATAAACAGGATGATTTGCTTAACGATGGCCTGCAAATTTACACAACACTGAACCCTCGAATCCAGCAAACGCTTGAGCAAACCGTTGCTGCTGAGTTACAAACAGTGGAGGCCAGTAAAGGTATTAAACCCGGCACATTGCAAGTGGCTGCGGTTGTTATTCGTACCGATAACGGAGAAGTGGCGGCCATGCTGGGCGATCGAAAGCCGAGCTTTTCAGGCTATAACCGAGCCATTAGTGCGCGCCGCCCTGTTGGTTCTTTGTTAAAGCCGTTTGTGTACTTGGCCGCACTAGAGTCACCCGAAGAATATTCGTTGGCCACCCCCATTCCTGATCAAGCAATCACCGTGTCACAAAAAGGCAGCCCCGACTGGCGGCCGCAGAATTATGATGGTGAAGAGCATGGTGAGGTGATGTTGGTAGACGCACTTGCTCGTTCTTATAATCTGGCGACAGTTCAGTTAGGCATGAAAATTGGTGTGCCTGCGGTGTCTGATACGATTCGGCGCGTTGGGTATCAGACAAGTTTTAGTGAATTACCATCGGTGTTATTGGGCGCTGTACCAATGACAGTGATGGACGTAGCGCAGATTTACTTAACCTTAGCCTCAGACGGATTTAAAACGCCAATCAAAGGCGTGCGAGCCGTGTTGAGTAACGACTATACCCCGCTTGCACGTTATTCTTTGGCGCTGGAGCAGGTTGTGCAGCCTGAATTTAATGTATTGATTAACTATGCCTTACAAGAAGTAGTGCGTAATGGAACTGCCAATAATGTATTGCGAGGTTTTAAGTACGACTATGGTTTGGCAGGCAAAACTGGCACCACTGACGAGTATCGTGATAGTTGGTTTGCTGGCTACAGCGGCAATTATTTAACCGTTGTGTGGGTCGGGCGTGACGATAACCAATCAACGGGTTTAACTGGCGCTAGTGGCGCTGCTAAGTTGTGGGCGCGCACCATGCAGCAAATGCCATTAACTCGTTTAGAGCTGAGCTATGGTGAAGATGTGATCACCAAGAAAGTCGCTTATTCTGAAAACCCTGAAGAACAAGATTGCCGCTTATCTCGCAAGTTGCCAATTTTGCGCGCGTCATTACCACTCGAAAATATGCCGTGTGACTCACGAATCGAGTATGATCAAGGCCATGATGAACAAAAGCATTTTGAACCCAAGCTCAACCCCAAACCAAAGAAAAAATCTTTTTGGAAGCGTATATTTGGTTAAGCAAACGTTAAATAATTGTTCTCGGCTTTGCTCAGCGGAGGCTATGTTAAAAAGATTAGCGGCGTTGTCTTTACAAAGGTCGGCGACTGCGCGATGGTTTCGCGTATTAGTTGTGAAACCTCCTTTAACCGCAGCGCTGTTGTTTTTGACCGCTTGTGCTAGCGTGCCAGAAACCACCGAGTCGGAGCAGCGCGCACCGGATGACCGTGCGGTGGTCGATGGCCGTGTGCTGCCATTACCGAACAGACCAAAAATCGAGGTGCAGTCGCTGCCGGGCCAACAGTCGCAGTCACCTGTTGTACGACGCTTAATGGCATCGGCGCAACGTTCCCGTGATGCTGGCGACTGGGAAGCCGCAGCAAATTCATTAGAGCGCGCACTTAGAATTGAACCACGTAATGCGTTGCTATGGGGTCAGCTTGCGGATGTTCGCTTTCGCCAAGCCAATTGGCAACAAGCCGTACAACTTGCCGCCAAGTCTAATGCCTTAGCGGGTAGCAACCAAACCTTGATACGCCAGAACTGGTATCTGATGGCGAATGCCTATGATGCAATGGGCAAGCCAAGTCGCGCACAAACTTACCGAGATAAGTTATAAATTCTGAGTTACGTTATAGAGTTAGTTAAATATTAAAATATAAGCGTTCAGCGACGTTGCCAGTAATAACCAAAGCAGATAAGGGCTGAGCAGCCATGCAACATTCGGTAATTTTTGTTTGCGCGCCTCAACAATCATAAAAAGTACCAAGCCGCTTAATAGCACAATATCGATTAAACCAATCGCTACCCAGTGCTGGCCAAAAAATATCCACGACCAAACTGTGTTTACTAATAACTGAACGACCCAAAGCGCTTTAAGCAGTGTGTCGCCATAGCGAAAAATTAACCAACCTGCCACGGCAATCATTAAATACAAAAAAGTCCAGACAATCGGAAACGCCATATTCGGTGGCGACCACGGGGCACGATTCAGTTGTTCATACCATTCGCCAGGTGTGAAAAAAGCACCAAAGCTTGATACGGCAAAACAGATAGCGATGAACAATAATACTGCCCAACGGCTGGCAAGAAATTTGTTTGAAGTTTCTGGCATAAGAGTATTTACGAGTTTTGTTCTTGTCGGTATTGGT
The DNA here is from genome assembly GCA_964578035.1 of uncultured Gammaproteobacteria bacterium. GTDB lineage: Bacteria > Pseudomonadota > Gammaproteobacteria > Arenicellales > Arenicellaceae > Arenicella. The sequence continues at coordinate 19,683 of CAZOBR010000013.1, read as the reverse complement.
TTGCTAAGCGTACATAACGCTGGCGATTAATCGCAAAAAAATCAAGATCTGCTTGATTAATATCACGCAGTTTTTTAGCAGGCCTGCCGGCCCAGACTTCACCAGCTTTAACAATTTTGCCCGGTGTAACTAATGCGCCTGCTGCGACCATTGCGCCACGTTCGACTAAACAATCATCCATCACACACGCTTGAATGCCAATGAATGCGTTGTCTTCTACTGTACAAGCGTGCAATACCGCACTGTGGCCAACGGTAATGTCATCTCCCAGATAAGTGCCTTGACCACGCTCAGCGCAATGAATCATGGTTAGATCTTGAATATTGGTGCGTTTGCCAATGCGAATTTCGTTAACATCGCCGCGTACTACGCAGCCATACCAAATGCCGGATTCTTCGCCAATGTGTGTGTCACCAATAATCATCGCGCTTGATGCAATGAACGCTTTTGGGTCAATGGTGGGTAGTACACCCTGAAAAGGAAGCAGGTTTTTAGTCATAACAGCCTTTCGTGTTATAAGTCGTTGAAATATGGTTTTTACCGCAATTTTATTGCTTGTGATAAATCCACCTTTAGCAAGGCCAATACGGTAAACTTATTCGATATTAATAGCAAACAGCGCTTGCGTCGCAAAAGCCGTATTCTTATCCGTAAATATGCTTCATACACCCCTTTCTTGTTACCAAAATGATTTGCAAAAGCCAGACTTTGAGGCGGATGAAGCGCAAGCATTCGCGGTTGAAAATTTACAACGCTTGTATGATGACTTAGTTAATCAAGCACCTTATAAGCCCAGCTTGCTCGAACGTGTTGGCTTAAAGAAAATGGCCTCGGTAAAGCCGATTCAAGGCTTGTATTTTTGGGGCGGGGTAGGTCGTGGTAAAACGTATTTGGTCGACACCTTTTTTGACTGCCTGCCGTTTGAGAATAAACTGCGTATGCATTTTCATCGCTTTATGCACCGTGTGCACTTAGAGCGAAAACAATATAAAGACCTACAAGACCCATTAGTGCCGATAGCTAAGCAACTTGCTAAAGAGGCGCGTGTTTTATGTTTTGACGAGTTTGTTGTTAATGACGTTGCCGATGCGGTGATTTTAGTAAAGCTAATGAAAGTGTTGTTCGAACACGGTGTTAGTTTGGTGGCAACCAGTAATGTGGAACCCATTGATTTGTACAAAGGTGGTTTGCAGCGTGATTTATTCTTGCCGGCAATTGATTTAATTTATCAGCACACTGACGTGATCAATATTGATTCAGGTATTGATTACCGACTGCGGTTTTTGGACAAAGCGGAAATTTATTTTTCGCCGATTGATCAAGCTGCTAACGATGGCATGGCCTATAATTTTGAGCACCTTGCGCCTGAGCCAGGAGTTGCAAATGCGAGTATTGAAATAGAAGGCCGCGACCTGAATTTTATTCGCCGTAGTGATGGCGTGATTTGGTTTGAGTTTTCTGAACTATGCGATGGCCCACGTTCGCAAAATGATTACATTGAGTTGGCGCGTTGTTTTCATTCAATCTTATTGAGCAATGTGCCGGTGATGGATCGATTAAAAGAAGACCAAGCTCGGCGTTTTATTAACTTGGTTGATGTGTTTTACGATCACAACGTCAAATTGATTATTTCGGCTGAGGTTCAGGTGGTTGATTTGTATCAAGGAACGCGTGTTGAATTTGAATTTCAGCGTACAATTAGCCGACTGCAAGAAATACAATCGCACGACTATTTAGCGCTCGCACATAAAACCTAGCCGTTAAATCCGGTCGTTAAACCCAGCCGTTAACATTAATTCTTAGCTGACTCACAATACCAAGATTTGGCACGTGTGCCGCGCCTATGTTCTATATCAAAAAACCAACTTTTTCCTTCGGTTAAGGTAGTAACAGGTGTTTTATCCTTTTCTGTGACCGCACTGATAATTGATTCTGCTAAACAAGATTTTTTTGCATACAGCGAGCAGCTTTCATAGCCAAGTTGCACAAGGCGGTGCACGCGTGTTTTCTTAATAAAATTATGGCAGCCCGGTTTCTTTGCCGCTTTGTTAGTAAATCGTAAGCGATCAGCTTGCAATTGACGATTTACCTTGTAAAAGCGAACGGTTTGCTTTGATGCCGCTTCTGCATTATCAATGCCCAACAAACTAGTCGCTGTTGTGTCGGTTAAGACCGCGGCGCTGGTTAAGCCAATTAGGCCTAGGCTTACCACTGCAGTTAAAACCAAGAAAGGCCGATGAAAAACACTTACCACGTGCCAAGCTTCCATTTGGGTAGATTGGGTGTGTCTTCTAAGTCCGCAGGTGTCGTTTCTAAAGAACCATCGGAATCATTTTTTTCAAAGTATTGTTTACCACCTAAAGAGTGATCAATTTCAACTTCATAAACTTGGCCGTTCTCACGCCTTGACTCAGTAATAGAAGCGGTGCCTAAAATATCTTGTTCTGTCTCTGCTTCACTTTCCGCCTTATTTGCTTCTGTTTGCGCTTTGCTTACTGGCAAGGGTGCTTTTTCATCAACAGCAGGCGTGCCTTTTGTATCCTGACCCAAAGACGGCGGGGCAATAGTGTCTTGAGCAAGTGCGACATGGCTTGTCAGTGCAAAAATAAAGCTAATAGCGAAAATGCGAGCGGTGCTGAATGCATCAAATATAGGTGATGATATTGTTAATATTTTCATAATAATTTCAGGGTATCCGACCAAGCCGTTACTTAAGCTCACATGTTATCATAGGTTTTTATGCTCTAGAGCAACCCTGACATCATTTAATGTACCGAATGACGAATGTCGGCCAGCGCAGCTTAAGTCACACAACTCTAATAAATCAAAATAGAAAGCCTAAATGGAAAATCCACAACTTATCTTAGTCGATGGTTCCTCGTATCTGTATCGTGCGTTTTATGTGCCTCAGCTAAAGCGCATGCAAACCAATAGCGGCCAACCGACCGGTGCCGTGTTTGGTGTGATTAATATGGTTAAGAGCTTAATGACGGATTATCCTGAATCGAATGTTGTGGTGATTTTTGATGCCAAAGGTAAAAATTTCCGTCATGAATTATTCGATGAATACAAAGCAAATCGGCCATCAATGCCTGATGAGTTGCGTAGCCAAGTAGAGTATGTGCATAAAGCAGTGAAAGCACTGGGCCTGCCTTTAATTGCCATGCCTGGCGTAGAGGCGGACGATGTGATTGGCGCTTATGCTAAGCAGGCCTCACAAGCAGGTCAGCGTGTTTTGGTGGCCACGGGCGATAAAGATTTAGCGCAAATTGTGAATGCCAACGTTAACCTAATCGATACGATGAAAAAGGTCATCATGGACGAACAAGGTGTGATCGAAAAATTCGGCGTGCGCGCAGATCAAATTATTGATTACCTAGCCATGGTGGGCGATACCTCTGACAATATCCCGGGTGTGCCGAAGTGCGGGCCAAAAACTGCGGTCAAATGGTTGTTGGAATACGAGAGCTTAGAGGGTGTTGTGGCCAATGCCGACAAAATTGGCGGTAAAGTGGGTGAAAACTTGCGCGAATTTTTACCCAAGCTACCGTTATCCAAAGACCTAGTGACAATTCGTTGCGATCTAGAAATGGAAACGCCGTTGGCTGAGCTCAAACAAGCTGAGCAAGATAAAGCGATGCTAATAGAGATATACCAAGAACTACAGTTTAAAAAATGGTTGGCGGAGATGGGCGAGGAATTGCCTGCGACCGCCGCTGCGCCAGTCAGTGACTATCAAAAAGGCACGTATGAAATTATTCTTGATGAAGCCGCTTTTTCAAGTTGGTTAACACGGTTAAGCAATAGCGAAGGTTTTGCCTTTGATACAGAAACCACCTCGGTTAACGCGCAACAAGCAGAGTTAGTAGGTGTGTCGTTTGCAATTGAAGAAGGCGAAGCGGCTTATGTGCCTGTGGCTCATTCGTATATGGGAGCACCTGAACAATTGGGTCGTGACTGGGTGTTGAGCGAGCTGAAACCATTATTGGAAAATCCGGAATTACCGAAAATTGGTCAAAACTTAAAATACGATATGAGCGTATTAGCAAATTACGACATTGCGATGCGCGGTGTGCATTTTGACACGATGTTAGAGTCGTATGTGCTAGACAGCGTTAGCTCGCGTCATGATATGGACACGCTCAGTGAAACGCATTTAGGGCATACGCCTATTCCGTTTACTGAGGTCGCGGGTAAAGGTAAAGCACAAGTCACCTTTGATCAGGTAGACATAACCGTGGGTGGGGAGTATGCGGCCGAAGACGCCGACGTGACCTTGCGTTTGCATAATGCGCTGATGCCACAGGTTGCTGCGCAACCCAAGTTACATCGAATTTTCACTGAGTTAGAGATCCCACTAGTTCGAGTATTAAGCCGTATTGAAGATAACGGTGTGTTGATTGATGACAGTATGTTGTTACAGCAAAGTCAGCAATTGGCCATGAGTATGCAAACTGCAGAGCAAGCCGCGTATGAGCTTGCCGAAGGAGCATTTAATTTGGCGTCGCCAAAACAGATTCAAGAAATCTTGTACGACAAAATGAATTTGCCGGTGTTAAAGAAAACCCCTAAAGGCGCACCGTCAACAGCAGAAGATGTATTGCAAGAACTGGCCTTAGAGCATGATCTACCGCGTTTGATTTTAGAACACCGCAGTTTGGGTAAATTAAAGTCAACCTACACAGATAAATTGCCAACGATGATTAACCCAAAAACGGGTCGGGTGCATACGTCTTATCATCAAGCGGTTACGGCAACTGGGCGGTTATCATCAAGTGATCCAAATTTACAGAATATTCCAATTCGTTCTGCTGAAGGTCGGCGCATTCGCGAAGCGTTTATTGCACCCAAAGGTATGACAATTTTAGCCGCGGATTACTCGCAAATTGAACTGCGCATCATGGCGCATTTGTCTGGTGATCAAACATTGGTGGATGCTTTTAATAATGATTTAGATATTCATCGTGCCACCGCAGCGGAAATTTTTGCGAGCGATTTAGATGCGGTTAGCGATGAGCAGCGTCGCCATGCCAAAGCGGTTAATTTTGGTTTGATTTATGGCATGTCGGCGTTTGGCTTAGCAAAGCAATTAGGCGTTGAACGGAAAAAAGCACAAAACTATATTGATCAATACTTTGCTCAGTATCCAGGTGTGAAGGAGTATATGGAAAGCACTCGCGAATTTGCTCGCGACAATGGTTTTGTTGAAACGGTGTTTGGTCGTCGTTTGTATTTACCAGACATTAATTCTAAAAACCACAATGTTCGACAATACGCTGAACGTACTGCAATCAATGCGCCAATGCAGGGTACCGCGGCTGATATTATTAAACGTGCAATGATTGACGTGGATCAATGGGTAGGTGAACAAGGTGATTCTGCGCGCATGATCATGCAAGTGCACGATGAATTGGTATTTGAAATTGATGATGCGGCCTTAGAAGCGGCACGAAAAAGTATTGCCGACATTATGCAATCGGTGGCAAAACTTAAAGTGCCATTGATTGTGGACACTGGAATAGGTGGAAACTGGGCAACTGCACATTAAACAGTTGTTGTCATTCAACACGCTGACACGCATGTCTCGATAGTTTAGAATTAGCCCTAATGTTTATAAAAGCAATAACTGGTCTTGCGTTTTTATAAAGGGTTCGGGGTTAGTGTTATTGGGAATAATGTTAAATAATCTGTCAATAAAAATAATTATAGGATTTTGCGCGTTAGCAGTAATTTGGTTTACTGTGAATATGATACTGCCTGGCAATGCACAGGGCGACTCTGTGAATATTCAAGGTAGCTTATTAGAACATAATTCAACTGCCTCAACTGCTTTAGTGTCAGCAATTCAACCGATTGAGTCTGATGTGCAAGCGGCAGAGTTAGTGGAAGCTGATGACCGCTTGGTCAGTCGATTTAATGATGCGAATCAACTGGCTCAACAGGGCAATACACAAGCCGCGGTTAACGCTTATAAAGCATTGATTGAAGATTATCCTTATTCACTCGAACCATATTTAAATCTAGCCGCGGTGTATGTTCAACAAAAGCAGCTTGATCAGGCGCGCTTAACACTCAATGCGGGTTTAAATGCAAAACCCAGTGCCGCAGCGTTGTATCAAGCATTGCAAAAAGTGCACAGCGCACTTGCAGGTCAGGCATATCAGCGAGCTTTAAATAAAGCCGACGCCGAAGGTCCTGCTCTGGCTTTACAGCTAGCGAAGCGCCTTAGTGTGCAAGAAAATCCGGCAGCGATAGCGAAATATGAACAACAGTTATCTGCGCAACAATCGCAACATCAAATAGAGATAAATGCTTACCAAAGCAAAGTAACGTCATTTGAAAGCCAGCTTGCAAGCTTGCAGGAAAAGCTTAACTCGATGTCATTGGTCGCGAGTAGTGAGCGAGCGCAAGAAGGGCGACGTTTAGAGTTAGCTCAAACGCAACTCGCTGAAAAACAAGCTGAATTGCTTGCTTTGCAAGAAGAGCAAACGATTATTAGCCAGCAATTGCTTAAAGAGCAGACGTCTAAAGCGCAACTAATGAAAGATTTGCAGGCTCAGCAACAAGCTCGAGAACAGGTTGAAAATCAACAGTTAGCACTTCTTGAACAACAGAAAGCATTAAAACGACAAGAAGAATTGAATCGTCAAGAGCAGCTAAAGCAACAGTTACAACAGCAAGAAATTGCAAAGCAGCAAGCTGAGCGTGATGCACAATTGTTAGCGCAGCAATCAGAAACAACGCGACAAGAATCTACAAACCTTGAGCTAACTCAACAAGAGGAGTCACAACGCACTGCAAAAGCGACCCGTCTAGTTCAACAGTGGGCTAAGGCTTGGTCAGCACAAGACGTTGATTCTTACGTTTCTTTTTATACCGATACTTACGCGCCGACAGGTAAAAATTTAACACACGAACAATGGCTTGCTCAGCGTCAGGTTCGCTTAACGAATAAACCGTTTATTAACGTTGACGTTAGTAATTTCAGTGTTAATGATTTAGGTGGTCGTTTTTCGGTTACATTCGTGCAACACTATCGGTCGAATAATATTGATGATCGTATTCGCAAACGTTTAACCTTTGTTAAAAATGGCGACGATTGGTCTAAAGCTAAAATTATTAATGAACGTGTTTTATAGCGTTAAGTTTTTATGGTAGTGAATGATAAGAGTTTCTTCGCGCAGCCGCGTATCTGGCTATGGCTGCCCCTTTTGGTATTTAGCAGCACTGTTGCCAATAGTAATATTTCAGCGTCATTAGAATCACATGTTCATGGCAATCCAAGCCTTGAACAACGCGCGACCTATGAACCTGAAATTATTCAAATTATTGAGTTGGTGCAACAAGGCCAGCTCGAGCAAGCCTTGTCGCTCACACAGTCACATTTAAGGAATTTCCCAAAAAGTCGAATTGCACATTTGCTGCATGCGGACATTTTGCTTGGCATGACAACGCAATTGCCAGATATTGGCGCTGCTGCGTTAAAAGCTGATTCAGCAACGAATGTGAATACTGAGCGTTTGGGTTTAGATGGCCTCAAACATCAAATAAAAAATCGTTGGTCACACGCTGCCATCGATGCGCAGGATAGTCATACAAAACTGCCAGCAAGTCTGATTCATATTGGCGATCACCCGTATGTAATTGTCACAGACATGCTAAAGGGGCGTTTGTATCTTTATCGAAACAATCAAGGCGTGCCAGAATTAGTTCGTGATTATTATTTAAGCGTTGGCTCTTCAGGCATTGGTAAGCAGCTTGAAGGTGATAATAAAACGCCTATCGGTGTCTATGTGATCAACCGTTATATTAAAGGTGAAGAGCTGCCCGATCTTTACGGTAAAGGTGCGTTCCCAGTTAATTATCCGAACATAGTTGATCGATATCGCAAACGCACGGGTTACGGAATATGGTTGCATGGAACGCCATCAAACATCTATGCGCGATCACCTTGGGCGAGCGAAGGTTGTTTTGTTTTAAGTAACGATGACTTTTTAGAGATCGATCAATACATTGATGCTGAAGATAGAATACCCGTTATTTTGAGCGACCAGATTAACTGGGTCAGCCAATCTGAACTTGCTGATTTAAAGCAAGACTATATGTCGGTGTTAAAGGCCTGGAAAAGTGATTGGGAAAGCCTCGACACAAATGCGTATTTGCAGCATTACTCAAGCAACGAGTTTAATTTTGGTCGTGATAACTTTCGCCAGTGGGTCAACCGTAAAAAGCAAGTTAATCAAGCCAAGACTTTTATTCAAGTGGATTTAGATTTAGACAGCTTGTTTCTCTACCCTGGTGAAAAAGATATGTTTGTCGTGAAATATAGGCAGCGTTACTTAAGTAACAATTATCAAGGACAAGCTACTAAAGAGCAGTATTGGCGACGTAATAATGATGGCCAGTGGCAAATCGTTTACGAAGGTTGATCTGTGTCCTCGGGTAAGTCCTCAGGCTTAATATTCTTCTTTAACCACTGAACAATATCTTCCCAAATTTTGGTGGTCTCTTTTTGACTCGGCATTTCCCAAGCATTAGGCAGCTCTAGGGTAATTACTGGAATGTTTAGGTTAATGCCTGCATAATTTCCTAAAGAACCTGGGTAGGTGCCCAGTAAGTTTAGATGTAGCTTACCTAAGCTTTTGGGAGCGGTATTGAGTAATAGGGAATCAAAATCAACAACGCCGTAAGGAGCATGAATGCTAATAATAACATCAGGTTTAAAGGTGTTTATTTCATCGAGTAGCCATTGCGTTTCAGGTTCACTGGCTGGGCTTGTGCCTGGGTAACGTCGCGGGTTTTTACCGACCTTGGTTTCCCAATACTTCAGTGCAGTGTTCTCCCAGTCTTCCGATGGCAGGTTGCGGTTGAGGTCTACACCGTTATGATTGGTGCGTTGCGCGTGTCGGTTTAACACGCCATCGGGGTTCATCATTGGTATAAGGCGCCAATTGAATAGGCCGCTGTGGAATCTGTTGAGCTTATCAATCCAACGAAAGGTGGTGCTGACAGACGTTAGCTCATCGCCGTGCGTGCCGCCGACTAATAGTATTCGTCCTTGCGGTGTTTTACCTTTAATTGGCAAAAACTCGCTTACTAGAATAGGGAAGTCTTTAACCGACGCGCAACCGGTATATTTTAGCTTGGCGGCCAAACATGAGTTCATTGTGACACTTGCGAGGCGATTTGATATTTTTCGACAGGCCTCTTCAATCGTAATGCTTGTTTTGCTTTCTGTAATAGCGCCATCGGTATTCAAGCAATAAGGTTTTGCTGGAACGCCCATTTCATTTGTCGTTAACAATTCTTCGGCAGGAGAGAAACCTAAATCTTTAATTAGCTTAGTATTTGGATCAGGTTCGTCGACAAAGTCATCATCGTTGGCCGCAACGTCATCCTGTGATTCTTGTTGTATTGGTTCTAGTTCTTGACTTAGCTCTTGACCTAGTTCTTGAACTGACTCTTTATCTAACTCTTGGTCTGGTAGGGGCGTATTCAGCTTGGCGCTGCTTACTAGCTCACCTTGACCTTCTTGATCACCATAAAAGCCTTCGCTAAAAATTTCGGTAATAGATTGGTCTTGCTGAGTCTCTTTGAGCGCATTATCTTGTTGTTTATCTGCGTTTACTTGGGGCTGCTTCTGCTGTTCACAGGCAGACAGGCTGAGGAACGCCAGCACAAGGTAAGCGCAAAACAAAACGCGTTTAATTCCACTCTTTATATGTTTTATATGTTCGATATATCTGACATACCTAATGTCGCGCTTGAGGCTCTGTGTTTTCAAACTTAATGGAACACGGTTTTGCATTTACTAATTATATGTCATCACTGCTAGAAACACGATTAGCATTTGTGTACAGATGATTAGCACACAGATGTTAATAAACATGCGTGGTTGGTGCTTTTCAGTGGAAATAGTAGTTTTACCTAATGCCCTAAAACGGGGAAATTAGATGTCTAGGGTAGGCGAAATACCGTGTGTGAGGGTATTCCAAAGGGATGTCGTTTGGGGGGACTGCCTACCCTAGACAATTCTTTCATACGAGAGGCTATCCAATCGCTTTTCTCGTAGTCTGTTTTGTCGTAATACGATTAATTTCCGTATGTTACCAGTAAATTCACGAAATTAAACATATATGTATATATATATTACTTATGTGCCACGGATATTAATGCATAGGTGTTGTAAATACAAGACACCTTTATCTTAATTTGAGTTAAGACTAAGCTAGTTATAACTAATTGGGCGTCTACTAAGTGACTCTTTGACTTATTCCGCCTGCTCATGATCCGTTGAAATACTGCTCGATACCCACTCAGCAAGTTGTTGACGCATTCCATCAACACCTAAATAACTGTGCGAAGAAAACGCCTCTACTTCAAATAAACCGGACATATTACGTAATTCTTTCTCAACTTTTAAAACAGTTGCAGCCACCTTGCCACGTTTAAACTTGTCAGCTTTTGTTAATAGCACTTGCGTAGGCAAGTTTGAGTCATTTGCCCAGTTAACCATTTGCCAATCGAGATCAGTCAGTGGGTGGCGAATATCCATTAGCAGTACCAATACGACTAAGTTTGGGCGCTCTGCTAAATATGTATGGATTGTGTCTTGCCATTTCTTTTTTACGCTTAACGGCACCTGTGCAAAGCCATAGCCTGGCAAGTCAACAAGGCGCGCTTGTTCGCCCATCGAAAAGAAATTAATTTGTTGCGTGCGCCCAGGTACTTTACTGGTACGTGCTAGTTTACGTCGATTTGTAATTGCATTGATCGCGCTGGATTTCCCAACATTTGAACGACCCGCAAAGGCAATTTCAATTAGCCTATCATTCGGAAACTGGTGTGGCTCAGCGGCGCCCAATAAAAACGCTGGATTACGTAAAATACCCGGCAATACTGCGTTTTCTTTTGTAGTATTGGGGCTGGCCGTATTAGACGATGTTTTGCTTTGTTCTGACATGGCGGGAGTGTAGCAAAATACAACGGTTTGGGTTCAGACATTTAAAACTTGTTTGAAAAGCTCTATGGGTGCTTGAGGCCTGTCTGTATGCATGATATAAACGCCCATCAAATTCGGTTTACCTTATACTAGAGCTTGTTTTGGAGGCTCATTATGTTAAAAAATATTCTTGTGATTGCTGGTTCTATACTATTTGCGAGTAGCAGTATCAGTCATGTCCTAGCTGCCGGTGATGCCGAAGCAGGTAAAACAAAAGCGGCAGTCTGCGCCGCATGTCATGGTGCTGAAGGTATTAGTGCGATTCCAATCAACCCAAATTTAGCGGGCCAAGTGCCTGGCTACATTGCTGCGCAACTAAAAGTATTCAAGTCTGGTGAGCGGGTCAACGCGGTAATGCAGGGGCAGTCAATTGGTTTGTCTGAAGAAGATATGGCCGATTTAGATGCATATTATGCATCTCTACCTGCGAAAGTAACCTCGTCGTTGACTGACGAAGAAAAAGAGTTAGCCGAGGCTGGCCGCGCTATTTATCGTGGCGGTTTTGCTGAGCGCGGTATCTCTGCATGCATGAGCTGCCATGGCCCAAGTGGTCACGGTATTCCAAAAAACTACCCACGCGTTTCAGCGCAGCATAAAGAATACCTAGAGCAGCAGTTGCTGGCTTATAAGAAAGGTGAACGCAAAGGCTACAATGGCATTATGTGGAATATTTCATTTGGTTTGTCTGAATTACAAATCAAACAATTATCAGCGTATATGGCGGGTTTGAACTAACTCAGATAAAGCCTAATTAACTAGAATCAGAAGCGGCGCTTATTAATTTAAGCGCCGCTTTTTTTTACTAACGGTTTTACGCTGATTCCGTTAAACTTATTACATGGGTCAAGCATCAAATAGCGTAATCACCACGGATTGGTTAGACAATTTAGACCCGCAAACAGTTTTACTGGTGCCTACCAGAACCTTAGCCAGTTCGTTGAACGAGCAAATTGCTCAACACTATCTCGAACAACAACTTAGTGTGTGGGAAGCACCTGAGATACTTAATTGGTCAGATTACTTAACGCAGCTTTGGAATCTTAATCGTACCGAGCTAAATGCAATCAGTGGCGCCCATACCTTAATTAATCAACAACAAGCCAATATTATCTGGACGCAAGTTATTGATGCGGCCAAACGTGAAGAACAAGACCTAACATTGCTCAACGTGCAACAAACCGCGCGGGCCGCACAACGTAGTTGGCGGTTAATGACCGACTGGCGCTTGAGCAGATCGAAGATAGCAGATGATCATGTCGCGGATACAGAGCGTTTTTTACTTTGGTTAGACGACTACCAAGCCTTGCTAAAAAAGCGCAATTTATTAGATCAGGCCAGTTTGCTTAACTTGCTATTGAGCGAAGACGCCAGCATTGTGTACCCGTTTAAAAAACAAATTTGGCACTGCTTTGATTTATTGACCGATGCGCAACAAGAGCTAATACAACGAGCACACTCAAATGGTGTTGTGTCAGTAAATAGCCATGTGCCGATACTTGAAAAGCAGCGGCAAAGTTTTTATCGCTATACGAATTCTATGCAGGAGCTTAATGCGGCACTTGAGCGTGCGCGCAGCTTAATTGAGAGTGATGCCAGTCACACAGTAAATATCGTGATCCCGAATTTAGAGCAACGCCACGCAGAGGTTCTAGAAGCGGTTCGTGCAGTTTTTTATGCCAATGAATCGCCCAATGAGGTGCAACTGAATACCAGCGCAGTGCGCTTAAGTTTAGGCCAGGCATTGAGCGAGTGGCCTGCGATTTCGGTGGCGTTGATTATTGTTGGCCTACTGCGCAACCGGTTAACTATCAGTGATTTAAATTTACTATTACGTAGCCAATTTATTTCACTAGGCCAACGTCATCAACAAGAATGCCGATACTTTATCAACTGGCTTGCAGAACAGCGTTTGCGCGTAATCAGCTTGGATGATTTGCCTGAGGTGTATGTGCAATGTCACGAGCATGCCCAACGTAACAATTATGACCTAACAAATGATTTGTATGCTCGCTTAGTTAGCATTCAAACGCAGCGTCAAGACTTGCAAGCAAAGCTAGATGAATCAAAGGCTCAGCATGGCTATGCAACGATGAATATGGTCGATTGGCCGGCCATTTTTGAGCAGTGGTTGGCCGCGTGGGGTTGGCACGAAGGCGCGAATGAAAGCAGCTTGAGTAGCGTGCAGTTTCAATTGCTCAATCGTTGGCAAAATTTGCTCGAAGACTTTGCCAAAATAACAACCGTGCAACGCAGTACCGGTTTGCCGCGCGCTGTAGAGCTATTAACATTAATGGCGCGTGAGGCGATTTTCTTACCGAAGAGTGTTGATTCGCCAATTGTTATTTCTGGTATTTATGAGGCCATTGGTCGCCCGGCTAATACCTGCTTTTTACTCGCTCAAGATCAGTCGCATCCGGCAACTGCGAATGCCGATGCGTTCATTCCGAACCGATTGTTGATAGACACTGGCTATCCGTATACGCGACCAGACAAAAGTTTTCAGCAAGCGCAAAAGGTGCAAAGCAGCTTATTACGTGGCGCGCCAAATTGCATAATTAGTTATGCTCGCTTTAGTCAAAAAGATCGTGATATTCAGCAAAGCGCATCGCCGCTTTATCGCGAGCAAGACTTTCACGAGGTTACTGACAGCTCGTTAGCAGAGCCGTTAGTCGAATACGAATATTATCAAGACACTCAAGGCCCTGCTTGGCAAGACCCTAGCCAAGCTCGTGGTGGCAGCGCAATATTTACCAATCAATCTAATTGCGCGTTTAAAGCATTTGCCACCCATCAATTAAGTTTCTTTCGTCAAGACGAAGCGGAGTTTGGTTTAGATGGCATGGACAGGGGTAACGTAGTGCACCGTTTATTGCAGCGCGCTTGGGACAGGCTTGAGTTTCATACCAGCTTAGTGAATTTATCTGAATCAGAACTAAATGATTTTTGTGTTGAGTTGGTCGCCGAGGTAGTAGGAGATCCAAACCTTGGGTTAAATGACGATAAACAAACCTTATTGCAGGCCGAGCAGCCGCGCTTGGTACAATTATTAAACGATTGGCTCACGCTTGAAGCCAATCGGCCACAGGGCTTCGCGGTGGTTGAACGTGAAGCAACAGGCCAAGGCAATATCGGCGGTATTCGCTTTAAGTACATTGTTGATCGCATTGATGTTGCCGACGATGGCCGCAGTGTAATTGTGGATTACAAAACCGGTTTAGTGAACCGCAATGACTGGCTTGGCGAACGTTTACGTGCACCACAATTGCCGTTGTATGCGCTCGCATTGGATGCTGCAAAAAGCCAGTCAGTTTCAGGAATTGCCTATGCCAATGTGCGGCAATACGAGCACAGTTTTATTGAGCTCAGTGAAACCGATATATTCAAAAAAGGCACTGGGTATACCCGCGGCTATGAAGAAAACTGGCAACTGAGTCGGGCCGATTGGCCGCAGCTTTTTGATGCCCTAGCGCAAGACTTTATTGCAGGTGTTGCTGAGGTAAACCCGATTGATGACGCAACTTGTCGATATTGTGAACTGCAATCCTTGTGTCGTATATCGCAGCTAACGGATTCTGCCGCAGCGCAAGAGGCGACAAATGATTAGCGATAGCGTCGCGCGCAATACAGCGCTTGATCCACAGCGCTCATTCATTGTTCAAGCGCCCGCAGGTTCTGGCAAAACCGGCTTATTGGTTTATCGGCTTTTGCGGCTTTTAGCGCAAGCAGAGCAACCGCAAGAAGTGTTGGCGATTACGTTTACCCGTAAAGCCACCAGCGAAATGAACGAGCGCCTTTTGTCGTTATTAAATGCGGCGCAAGCAGGCACCACACATTCAGACCCGTTTGAGCAACAAGGTATTGATTTGGCCCATCAAGTGCTCGCGCAAGACGCCAAAAAAAATTGGCAATTATTAGACGCGCCACAGCAATTGCAAATTCTAACCATTGATGCATTCTGCGCAAAATTGACTGGCAGTATGCCATGGCTAAGTCGCTTAGGAGATAGGCCACACACCACAGACAATGCTGAAAAGCACTATCAGGTAGCTGTTGAAAGGTTGCTTAACGAGATGTTGGGTAAAGACCATGAACTGATCACGCAGTTAAAAACAGTGTTGTTAGCTTTAGACTATAACTACTCACGAGTGCGTAATTTACTGAGCTCAATGCTTGCCAAGCGCGAACAGTGGTTGCGACATTTACTCAGTGCAAATCTTGCTGAACAACGACAGACCATTGAAGCGGCATGGCAAGCGATCAGCGATGCTCATTTAAATAAGTTAAACCGTGTATTTGACTCAGCATCTTTACAAACCTTGACCAGTTTCGCTCAACTAGCCGCATCACGATTACCAACTGACTCGAACACACTTGCGGTGTTTTTAGAGCCTTCAGCGCAACAAGAGCCCTCAGCCAAACAAGAGCCCTCAGCCAAACATGAGCCCTCAGCCAAACATGAGCCTTCAACGCTATCAGAGAAAAACCAACTTCTGAGCCTCGAGCATTGGCGCGCCTTACGATTCTTATTGTTAATGGCAAATGGTCAGAAATTGCGTAGCTCCGTCAACAAAAATCAAGGTTTCCCCGCCGATGATAAAGACAGCAAAACAGCGTTCTTAACCTTTTTGAGCCAATATGCAGACGACACCGAGTTGATCGACTTATTAGAGCAAGTCAAATATTTACCAAGTGGCACATTTACAGATCAAGACTGGCAGCAGTTGTTAGCGATTGAACAAGTTTTAAAATCGCTCGCCGCGCGCTTGCAATTACGTTTTAGAGCAACAGGCGAATGCGATCACAGCGAGGTCGCTCAGCGGGCTAATCTGGCTTTATTAGAATTAGACAACCCAACCGATTTGGGTTTGCGCTTAGATTGCCAAATTCAACATATTTTAGTAGACGAATTTCAAGATACCTCGCATGGTCAAGTGCAATTATTAAAGCGTTTAACTTTGGGTTGGGATATGCATGACACGCCAGCAAAAACTCTGTTTTTGGTTGGCGACCCGATGCAATCAATTTATCGTTTTCGCGAAGCAGATGTGAGTTTATTTTTGCAAGTCGCGAATAATGACCAAACGCAAGTGTTCGAAAACATTGATATAGAACCATTAACCTTGTCGGAGAATTTTCGTTCCAGCCATGCCATGGTGGATTGGTTTAATCGGGTTTTCAAAAATTCATTTGCTGACAAGAGTGACGACTTACTGTGTGCGGTGTCATATAGTCCAGCAACGTCTAGCAAAGATTCTGGTAGTCAAACTTCAAGTACTGATCAACCAGTACAGTGCCTACTCAGTTTTGACAAAGTGCAACAGTCAGAACTAATTGTCAGTGCGGTAACCCAAGCCATTCAAACGTTACCTAAGCCTGAAGCACAAGTAGCAATACTGGTACGCACACGCGGGCATTTAAGCAGTGTGTTACCAGCGCTACAGGACGCAGGCATTGCTTACGCTGGGGTCGATATTCAACCACTGGCAAGCTTACAAGCGGTGATTGATTTATTGGCACTGTGCAAAGCTATTTGTCGACTCGATGATCGAGTGTCTTGGCTCGCAATATTGCGCGGCCCATGGTGTGGTTTGAGTTTGCTTGAAATTAAGCAACTTGCCAGCGCGCCTGATCGTACAATTTGGGAGTCGATTAGTGTCGCAGACTTGAGTCAATTTTCAGGTGAATCGCAAGCACGTTTAAAGCGCTTGATTGCTATTTTACAAAAAACGCTCGCGCAAAAACATCAAGTGGATCTCGCGAGCCTATTACGCTGGGCATGGCAGCAGCTTGGTGGCCCTGTAACCTTACTCAATGCATCAATGGATGATATGGATGCCGTATTTGATTTAATCTCTGAGCATCAAAACTGTGGTGATATTACTTCTATTAAAGAGTTAGATGCTGCTTTAGAAGGTTTATATGCACAGCCCAGTAATGACACGTCAGGTCAAACACCACGCGTGGTGGTATCGACCATGCATAAATCAAAAGGCTTGCAATACGACACCGTTATTTTGCCATCTTTGTCTAGCCCAGCGCGCTCCGACGACAAAGAAATTCTAATGTGGTCAGAGTTGCCTGCTAGCCACGGCGCCACACAATTGTTGCTCGCGCCAATGTACTTAAAGCCTAAATTAGATCAAGGCGAAGGATTACACTACGCATATTTGCGAGAACTTGAAAAACGCCGTGCTGCCCACGAGGCTGAGCGTTTGATCTATGTGGCTTGCACCCGTGCTGAACGCAAATTGGTGCTACTTGGTGTGAGTGGATTTGTTGAAAACACTCAAGAGCAGACTGTTTCGGTAAAACCTCCGCCGAGCAACTCTTTATTGGCAAAAATTTGGCCTAGCGTTGAGGCAGAGTTTGATTTTCCGCTTGCTGAACCCGTTAGCGTTGATCAAGCGCGTGTTTATCCGCAAACATTGTTTAGGCTGCCGAGTGACTATACACCCAATTTTCGTGATTCGGTTGCTTGGGCGGGCGCGCAACAACTTAATGCCTCAGAGGCAGAGTTGAATGATAAGCAACACGAAGAAATCGAATATCAATGGGCACAACAAGTGGCCACTGGAGTTGGCGTTGTTCTGCACAATTGGTTGCAATACAACAGCGACAAAGTGCTGAGCACGGAGATTGATGATGTTTTACTGCAACGGTGGCGCGCAGAATTAACCGCGCAGCGTGTGCCTGACAAACACATTGACTTTGGGGTTGAACGCATTGCACGCGGTGTGCGTAATATTCAAACGGATACAGATGCGCATTTTATCTTTGCCGAGTATCCAGTTGCATTTAACGAGTATGCTTTGGCCTATGTGGAAAATGGCATCGTAAAACGTCATCGGCTTGACCGCACCTTTGTTGATAATAGCGGTGTGCGCTGGGTGGTTGACTATAAAACCACCGATACGCAAGCCGAAGATATAGTGTCGTTTGCGGATCAACAGCTTGAGCGGCATCGTTCACAATTGGAAAAATATGGCGAACTTATCAGTGAACTAGATGACGCGCCAATTCAACTGGCGGTATACTTTCCACTTCTCAAACAATTGCGTTCATGGCGTTATCAAAAGACAGTATGAAAAAAGTAAAACTCGGCAGTAGTGATTTAATGGTTACCGAAGTTTGCCTTGGCAGTATGAACTGGGGCGAACAAAATGATCAAAACCAGGCATTTGAACAGCTCGATTACGCGATAGACGTTGGTATTAATTTTGTAGATACCGCTGAAATGTATTCCGTGCCGCCAAAACCAGAGACTTACGGTTTTACTGAGACATACATTGGTAACTGGTTTGCGCAAAACCCAGGTAAACGCGAAAACATTGTATTAGCCACGAAAATTGGCGGCAATGGTATACCATGGATTCGTGATGGCGGTGACATCACGGGTGCTGCGGTGACTCAGGCTATTGATAATTCGCTCAGTCGTTTGCAAACCGACTACATTGATCTATATCAATTGCATTGGAGTAATCGTCCGCACGTGCATTTTAATCGTCATTGGCCTGGCAAAGTCGACCCAACCAAAGTTGATGTTGAGGCTGAGCGCGCTGGCATGCTGGATATCTTGCAAGCCTTAGACAAAGCGATTAAAGCGGGCAAGATTCGTTATGCTGGTTTGTCAGACGAATCACCTTGGGGTATTAGTGAGTATTTACGTTTATCAGAGATTCATGACTTACCAAGAATGGTTTCAATTCAAAACGAATTCAGCTTATTGCACTTAAAAGATTCGCCATATTTAATTGAAAACTGTGTGTTGAATGACGTGGCTTACTTACCTTGGTCGCCTATTGCCGGTGGCGCGTTGTCTGGGAAATACGCCAACGGCGCCAAACCTGCCAACTGTCGTTGGACCTTAATCCAGCGTAATGGCATTTTTCGTGATACGACTCAGTCACACGAAGCCATTGCGGCGTACCAAGCCATTGCAGACAAACACAATTTAAGCTTAGTGCAACTCGCGTTGGCGTGGGTCTATCAATTTACTGGTGTCACAAGCACGATCATTGGCGCAACGTCGATGACACAATTAAAAGAAGACATCGACGCTTACGATGTTGCCTTATCTGATGAAATATTAGAAGAAGTGTTAGCCGTAATACATTTATATCCACAGCCTTTCTAGTGCCTAGATACGACACAACATGCAGATAATAAAAAAGGGCTCTAATTGAGCCCTTTTTTATGGTTTTTTTAAACGTCGCTTTTAAGCGTGTTTAACCCAGCTGTTCTAAAATTGTTTCGGCGCCACTGACTTCAAAGCCGCCGCCATCTTCAACATTAAGGTGTGTCACAACACCATTATCAATAATCATTGAGTAGCGTTGTGAACGAATGCCGCCAAAGTCAGCCGTGTCTAATACCAAGCCTAATGCTTTGGTTAAGGCCGCGCCACCATCTGCGATCATCGTCAGGTTTTCAGCATTTTGAGCGTCTTGCCAAGATTTCATCACAAATGAATCGTTCACAGACAAACATGCAACCACATCGATGCCTTTGCCACTGATTGCATCGTAGCTAACGACATAGCCAGGCAAATGCGCTTCTGAACAGGTGGGAGTAAAGGCGCCAGGCAACGCAAATAACACCGCTTTTTTATTGGCAAAAAAGTCAGATGCGGCAATGGTTTCTTGACCGTCGCTGTTAATAACCGTAATGCTGCTGGCAGGAAT
>CAZOBR010000012.1:0-26956 GCA_964578035.1 uncultured Gammaproteobacteria bacterium | reverse complement strand
ACAAGAACATAGTGAAAGTTGAGGTCGGCGCTGAGTTTCAGCGCCTTTTTTTATGCCCACGGAAGGGCGGTATCCTGAAAATGCAGGAGCAATTTTCAGGGTTGTCCACGGAAGGGCGGCAGATTTTTGCTCCTGCAAAATCTGCATTCCTGCCATCCATGGCGATCGTATCCTGAAAATGCAGGAGCAATTTTCAGGCTTACCTACTATTTCCCGATTTTTGCTTACTAAACTCTATGGTTGAAATTGTGATTTTTTTGATACGAATGTCTTCGTTATATTGCTCTACTTATTGCTATTATCGCGTTAAATAATTGGTCCTTTTTAACAGGGTGAAAATAAAAAATGACTCAACAACAAGCTCACTATGACTACATCATTATTGGCGCTGGTTCCGCCGGTTGCGTATTAGCAAACCGTTTAACAGAAGATGCTAATGTTCAGGTTTTATTGTTGGAAGCGGGCGGTAAAGATCCATGGTGGGAGTGGCAAATTCATATGCCCGCGGCCTTAGCTTACCCGATGAATGGCAAACGCTATAATTGGGATTATCATACTGAACCAGAGCCTTATTTAGGTGGCCGTATTATGCATTGTCCGCGCGGGAAAGTTTATGGTGGTTCCAGTTCAATCAACGGCATGTGTTATATCCGAGGCAACGCACTGGATTACGATCGTTGGGCTAAAGAAGACCCAGCATTGTCACAATGGTCGTATCGTCATTGTTTACCGTATTTTAGAAAGTCTGAAACGCGTGATATCGGAGCAGATGATTATCATGGCGACAGTGGGCCTTTAAGTGTTACGACTGCAAATAGCAAAAACCCATTGTTTGCAGCTTGGAAAGAAGCAGGTCAACAAGCCGGTTCCCCTTTGACCCAAGATCTAAATGGTTATCAGCAAGAAGGTGTTGGGCCGATGGATCGAACTGTGCGCAATGGCAAGCGCGGTTCAACAGCGGTGGGTTACTTACGCCCGGCAATGAAACGGCCCAATTTAACTGTCATGAAGCGGTCAACTGCGCAGCGCTTGTTGATCGAAGATAATAAAATTGTTGGTGTTGAGTTCGTGCAAAAAACATTGTTTGGTCGCAAAACTAAACAAATGTTTGCGTCAAAAGAGGTGATCTTAAGTGGCGGCCCAATTAATAATCCGCAGTTATTAATGTTGTCAGGTATTGGGCCCGCCGAACATTTAAAGGAACACGGTATTACACCTGTATTGGATCTGCCCGGTGTAGGCGAAAACTTACAAGACCATTTGGAAGTGTATTTACAAATGGAGTGCACGCAGCCTATCTCCTTATTTAAGCATTACAATTTAATTGGTAAAGCATTAACGGGCGCGCAATGGGTTCTTACGCAAACGGGGTTAGGTGCCAGTAATCATTTTGATGCCGGCGGTTTTATTCGTAGCCGTGTCGGTGTAGAGCACCCGAATATTCAATATCATTTTTTCCCAATGGCGGTTCGATACGATGGACAAAGTCCGAATAACTCGCATGGTTTTCAAGCGCATATGGGGTCAATGCGTTCTAAAAGTAAAGGCTGGGTTAAATTAGCGTCTGCAAAGCCAGATGATGCACCTAAAATTTGCTTTAACTACATGTCAACGGAGGAAGATTGGCAAGATTTTCGTGAAGGTGTGCGTTTAACTCGAGAGATTTTTGCACAAGATGCGTTTGCGCCGTATCGTGGTGAAGAGCTATCGCCTGGTAAAGAGGTGCAAACTGATGAAGAGCTCAATGCCTATCTAAAAGACGCGGTTGAATCGGCCTATCACCCAAGCTGTACCTGCAAAATGGGCAGCGATGAGATGGCTGTAGTCGATGAGAACTGTAAGCTTAGAGGACTGTCTGGTTTACGCATTGTTGATTCATCTATCATGCCGTCGATTGTCAGCGGTAATTTGAACGCGCCAACGGTAATGATTGCGGAAAAAGCCGCTGATATTATTAAAGGCGTCGAGCCTTTGCCTGAAAGTGATGCGCCTGTGTATATTGCTAAAGATTATATGGAAAGCCAGCGCTAAGTTGCTTTTTATGAAACCCGCAGTGGGCACTTTTTAAAACACCAGCTATAGACACTTTTGAGAACCAGCTATAGGCACTTTTGAGAACCAGCTATAGGCATCTTTGTGGCAATTAAACCGACTATATATAAAGCAAGAATCGCACTCTCGGATTTAGAGCGCCACTACTATGACACTCTGAACCTAACAATTGCGCAGCACCCCTCAGAAACGCTTGAGAGGATGGTTGCAAGAATATTGGCGTATGTGATTAACGCGCAAGACCGTTTGAGTTTTGCCAAAGGCTTGAGTGAAGTTGAAGAGCCCGCCCTTTGGGTGCGTACAATGGATGAGCAAATCGCACTCTGGATTGATGTCGGTGAACCCGCATTCGAGCGAATAAAAAAAGCCACACGCCAAGCGCAATACGTAAAAGTATACAGTTACAATTCTAAATCGGATGTGTGGTGGGAGCAGGGCAAATCTAAACTGACGCGTTTAAATGCTGAGTTTTATCGTTTGGATACAAGTAGCGTCGAAACCCTGACCAAATATGTTGAGCGTACGATGGATTGGTCTATTACGATTACGGGTAATTCAGCCTTCGTTGCAACGCCAAGCGGTGAATGTGATGTATCTTGGGAATTATTGGCTTAGTCATGATCATGTATTTTGAATTTTATATTCAAAGATGACACGAAAAGAGGTTTAATTAGCCCATGGAAGTAGCCAATATCATATTTAGACTAATGGCCGCGTCGCAAGTGTTATTGTTTCTTGTGATTTTGCTGTTCTCAATGAATTCCTTTCGAGTTCGCGTAATTGGTGGCGCCTTGTTAAGTGCCAGTATCGCTTATTTCGTGATGCCGCTGATGGTCAATTACTTGGGTGTTTCTGGTGATTCTTATTTATGGCTATATCCGTCATTGATTCCTTGTTTTACCTTGTTCTTTGTTTGGGTAGTATTTGAGGAGAAGTGTGACATCCCAGTGTGGTTAATTGCTACTTTGCTAGTCGATATAGCATTGTCACTTTGGTTTTTGAGCAATGAAAAAGCGATGCCCAATGACGTAATTCCTAAAATGATTTCGCAAACCTTCAAAATTTTAACAGTGATCGGTGCGGTTTCTATTCTTTGGCAAGGGCGTGATAATGATCTAGTAGAAATACGTTTAAAAGTGCGTTGGTACTTTATTTTATTGTTAGTGCTGACGGTTTTAGGTGTCGCGATTGTTGAAATGTTTAATCTCTTTGATGTACCGCTCACTGGCGAAGCATTAGGCATGGGCTGGATGTTTTTATTGGCTCTGATTATTAATATTGGGTTTTTTCGGCTTAACCCATCATTAGATATGCTCGGTCCGCAAACGCCAAAGCCTAAGATCGAGCTTGGTGATGACACGCACGTTGACAATTTACTTGCTCGGATGCAAAACGAACGCCTATACGCTGATCATGACTTGCGTGTAGGTAGCTTGGCGGACATTATAGGTATGCCTGAATACCAATTGCGCAATAAAATTAATCAATCACTCGGGTTTCGCAACTTTAATCAGTTCGTTAATGGCTATCGAATAGAAGAAGCAGGGCAAAGATTGCTATCTGAACCACGAACTCCGGTGCTAAGTATTGCGCTTGATGTGGGTTTTCGATCAATTTCGTCGTTTAACTCTGCATTTCAAGCACATTTTGGAGTATCTCCAACCGCATATCGGTCGCAAACAGTAACGGATTCTTAAAAAGGCGACCGAATTTTAAAATTCATTAGTAAAACTTCAATATTCGGCAGAGTAAAACCGTTGTGGGCGCTTTAATAGCCTCATGTTATCAACAAGCAGTGAACGAAACTTCAGCCTGTTGATATCAAATTAACTTTTAACAGCACAACTTTTTTACAACGACTTAAATAGGAGTCTCCAATGAAATCACTAATCACTTCGTCACTTATTGCTGCACTTGTTTTATCTACTAACACTGCTTTCGCAGGTAAACGTTTAAGCGATAGCCAACTCTATACACAATGCAAAACAGCAGCTGTTGAGCAATTAGGCAAATTAAAAAGCAGTCGTCTTATCAAGCTAAAGCGACGCGGTCAAAATTTTGACGCAACGTTTCGTGTTAAAACAGCACAAGACTCAGGTATGTATTTATGCACAATCAGACCTGACCAAGGCGTTGTTGTTGCAAAGATCGATGGTCAATCATCAAATGTTGCGAAAGCTAACTAAGCTGGCTAATTAGTTAAACTTCATAACATCAGCAAACGAATGAAGAGCCTGTCAGTTGATACTGGCAGGCTCTTGTTTTTGTTCCTTTTATTCATCAATCTTATGCTGGCTCATCAGCACAAGGCAAGCCAATACTTGGCTCTGCTTGGTTACAGCCCAGCTTCAATGTCGCCTAGGTTGGCGTAAATCGTTTTGATTTGCGTATAGTGCTCAATCGCTTGCAGACCATTCTCACGGCCAATACCGGATTGCTTGTAGCCGCCAAATGGGACTTCAGGAGGAGTGACGTTGTATTCATTGATCCACACAATGCCCGCTTGAATTTGATTGGCGACACGGTGCGCACGTGAGAAATTCTGGCTGAATACAGCGCCTGAGAGTCCATAGTGCGTGTTATTAGCGCGTTCAATGACTTCTTGCTCGTCTTCAAACGGCAGAATCGCCATTAATGGGCCAAATACTTCATCTTGTACAAACTCATGATTGTCTGTGCAATCGGCAAATACCGCAGGAGTTACATAATAACCATCTGTTAAATCGGCATTGCCTGGCGCATCACCGCCGCACACATGTCGTGCATTACTGTTTTTTGCAGTCTCCATAAAGCTCATTACTTTTTCATAATGCGCTTTCGTGACCAGTGGACCCATTTGGGTATCAGCATCAAACGGGTCGCCAACTTTGATTGAGGCCGTTCTTTCAGTAATACGTTTAATGAACTCTTCATAGATTGATGTATGCACAAATACTCGCGTGCCGTTAGAGCAAACCTGACCCGTTGAATAAAAATTAGCCGCCATCGCGCCACTCACCGCATTTTCAATATCTGCGTCATCAAATACAATTACGGGTGACTTACCACCGAGCTCTAACGTCACTTTCTTTAAGTCTTGCGCGGAATGCGACATCACAACTTTACCTGTGTCGACTGAGCCGGTTAGTGATACTTTGGCCACGCCTGGGTGGCTGATTAAGGCTTGGCCCGTGTCTCGAGCACCTTGCACCACATTGAAAACACCATTTGGCAAACCTGCATCGGTGTAAATCTCAGCGAGTAAGGAAATCGTTAATGGCGTTTGCTCAGCCGGTTTAAATACCATGGTATTGCCACAGGCAAGCGCTGGGCCGGTTTTCCACATACCAATTTGAATTGGGTAGTTCCACGCACCAATGCCAGCACACACGCCAATGGGTTCGCGGCGCATAATTGCAAATGCTTCAGGCGGAAGATCAATGTGTGAACCTTGAATAGACGGCGCAATACCGGCGTAGTATTCCATTACTTCAACACCACCAATCACGTCAAAGTCTTTGGTTTCAGAGATGGGTTTGCCTGTATCCAATGTTTCAAGTTCGGCGATCTCTTGTTGGCGTTCGCGAATAATGTTTGAGGCCTTACGAATGATATTGCCGCGCTCAACCGCCGGAGTAGTAGACCATGATTTAAATGCATCCTGTGCGGCTTGAACCGCCATGTCGATTTCGGTTTGTCCGGCAATTTCGATATCGCAAATCACCTTGCCACTACCTGGGTGAACCGTATTAAAGGTTTCCCCACTTTGATTAGCAACATAGCCGCCATTGATATAGCTTTGTTGGGTCGGAAGTGTGCTTTGCGCGTGGTAGTGCGGCTTACTCATGATGAGCCCTCGTGATTCTGATAACATTGATACAAAAAATAAGGGCTGAATTTTATCACACAGTCGATGTGCGGATATCAAACACGCGAAGTGTTTCGTTCTACATACGTCTTGAATAACTAAATAGACAGCAGATTATTCTATACCGTTAACCCCTTTTTGCTCGGTCAATCGATTAGGTTAGTAACAGAAATAATTAATGAATAACTATTTTGGGTGAGGTTACTTTGCGTCAATGGAAATATAGGCTTATGAACGACGAGGCTCTAATGGCTGTCTATGCGAAAGGCAAAGTGGTCGCGTTTGAAGAGTTGTATCGTCGGCACAAGCAACACTTGTTTTTGTATCTTTTGCGGCAATCTAACAACCGTGATATCGGTGAAGAACTTGCGCATGACACTTGGTTAGCAGTCATAAACGGCGCAGAGTCTTATCAAGCAAATAGTCAGTTTAAGACATGGTTGTATCGAATTGCACATAACCGTCTGGTTGATTATTGGCGTAAATTTGGTAGCCAGTCGCCTGTGTTATTTGAAGAGTTAAGCGATCAATTGGCGGCTAACGTAACAAATGGCACCGATACAACCATTAATGCCTTACAACTTGAAGAGTTAATTGCCAGCCTGCAAGTATTATCAACAGAGCAACGAGAAACCGTGCTATTAAAAATTGAGGGGTTTAGCCAATCTGAAATTGCTGAAATTACTATCAGCAACAAAGAAACTGTTAAAAGCCGACTGCGTTATGCAACAAAGCGTATGCGTATGTCGGCGGAGAGTATCTAATGACCGAACACGAATTAAAAGCCTTGAAATCTGTACTGGATTCAAGCGAGCAAGCATTAAACTCAACTGAGCTTGACGATGAAATATTACGCGCAGCTTATGCTAAAGCTGAGCGTATGAACGTTGATAAAACATGGTTTGAACGTGTTGTTGGTTTATTAAGTTTGAGATCAAGCTCGCTGAGTGTTGGTTCAGCTGTATTGTCGTTATTTTTAACGGTTGCTGTGTTTTTCGGTCTTAGTAATTTGATCAGCGTGGAGCCTGGTATTCCGCCACAAGTAGCGCAAAATGCAGATACCGCTACCGAGATTTATATTGATTCAAACAAACTGCAATTGATTGAGCCAGCCATACGTTTTGCTAAACCTGAGTATTCGGTACAAACACCACCATCGAGCATCAATGCGCGAGATCAATTGTTGGCCGCCATGACACTACCAAGTGCTGACACAGTAGTAGATCGCATGATGTTTAACCAAGAAGCGGACCGAGTTTTAGCAGGCAACCTAGTTGCCCAAGCGATAAGTGACATACAAGTGCTTATTCGAGATGGTGAGTTTAATCAGGCGAGAAGCCGCTTTGATCAATTGCGCCAGCGCTGCTCAGTGTGTACCTTGCCTGAGTCACTCGAATTATTGGTAGCATATGACGCCCGCGAATTCAGCAGCGGATGACTTCTAATAGACTTCTATTAATAGTGTTAAGAGTTATGCTTTAAGCATCACTACTTAGAAATTCCCTTTTTTATTAATCGCCGAACTACTCGGCACAACGGAGGTAATTATGTTTACACTTCATAGGGTAGCTGTGCCCTTACTAAACGCGTTTGCAATCACTGCATGCTTGTTTTACTTGATGTTCCAACTGGTCAATATGGACGAACCGCAACTCACTGAGCGTTTTGTTTTGCCACCGCTTGAATGGCCAGAAATAGGCGAGGATTCGCCACCTGAAGTTATCGCTGTAAAGCCAGCACCGCCGAAACCAGTGGAGCTTCCGCCTGAATTGATTCTTGATGATAGCCCGCTAGATATCAAAATTACTCACACTGATTTTGGCGGTGGTTATACCTATACAAAACCGACTAACGGTTTGCCTAAAATTGAGAATAATCAATTAGTGTTGGCCTTTGGCTATCCGCCAGTTTATCCGCGCAATGCGACCACCCGAGGTATAGAGGGCTATGTCGTAGTTGGTTTTAGCGTTAGTGCGTCAGGTGCTGTATACGATGCTCATGTGCTTGAATCAGAACCGAAAAATGTCTTTGACAAATCGGCTTTGAATGCGATTAAAAAATTCAAATACAAAGCGCGTGCTGTGCAGGGCAAAGCGGTTAGCACCGATGGTCAACGCTACTTATTCCGATACGAACTAGATGAATAGAGACAGATCTTGATGGATTGAAAGGTAGCGCCAAGCTAAAATCAATCTATGTCAGAGCTCTACAAACAAGTTTATGAAATGGTCTGTCACATTCCAGCTGGCAAAGTGGCGACCTATGGCCAAATAGCGCGCATGATTAATCGGCCGCGCGTGGCGCGGCAGGTTGGTTATGCGTTGGCGGCGTTACCTGAAGGGAGTGAGGTGCCTTGGCATCGAATTGTGAACGCCAAGGGTGAGATCAGTTCAAGGTCAAAAGCGGGCTACGAAGACTATCAACGAATCTTGCTCGAAGAAGAGGGCATTGAACTAAGCCGCTTAGGCAAAATAGATTTAAAACGGTTTTTGTTTGATGAATCGCTTTAACAATTGATGTTTTTCGGTGTAGGCTAAATTATCGAAACTAGTTAACGCTTAGAGGTGATTATGGGTCTTTTTGCTATCAATTGGCTTGCCGTTTTCGCGGCGGCAGTTTGCGGTTTTATTGTCGGTGGTATTTGGTACGGCCCGATTATGGGTAAAAAATGGATGGGCGCGGTCGGGCTGACCGAAGAACAAATCAAAGATACCAATATGGGGCTAATTTATGGCGGGGCCTACGCCTTTAGTGTTCTAGCCTCGTGGACGCTCGCACATACCTTTGCCAGTTATGGTGCTGATTTCAGCGTGCAAGCCAAATTGATGACCGCCTTTGGCGTTGCCATTGGTTTTATTATCCCCGCGCTGGGCACTAATTATCTGTTCTCAAAAAGGTCGAAAACCTTGTTCTTGATTGACGCGACTTACTGGATATTATTTTATCTCGCAATGGGAGCGGTTCACGCATTATTGCCATAACTGGGTTGTACTACGTCAACTCGATCGACCAAAGCATTGCTAATGCGTTTACCCTAACGATTCTTTTGTCGATAACTTAATGGTGTATCACCAGTCCAGCTTTTGAACGCGCGTATAAACGCACTGGGTTCTGAAAAGCCGACCTTGTTGGCAATGTCTTCAATTTTGTATTGATTTGAGAACAACAGGTTAATCGCAATGTCGCGTCGAATCTGCATTTTGATTTCTTTATAGCTGGTGTTTTCTTTTTGCAGTCGGCGATGCAGCACTTGTTGGCTGACTCTAAAATGTTCCGCAGCTTGCTTAAGTGTTGCATGATAATTACCTTGTTTAATATTTTTACCAAGCCATTGTTTAACCTGATCGCCAATCGCTCGATAATGCCGCGGTTGATAGAGCAGGGACAGGTTATTACCCTTTAGATATTGGTCTAAGGTATCAGGGGTTTGCACAATTTCCAGCGCCGCGTATTGGGCATCGAATTCAATCTGGCAATAGGGTTGATCAAACTTCATCGGTGCGCCGTAAAATAAACCATGGTACTCCTTGCTGTATTCAGGTTCTGGGAAACTCATCGATACGGATGCCAGTGGAACAAATTGGCCAGTTAGCCAACAATGAAATCGATGTAAAGACGATAAAACTGATTCAACCACATAATTGTTTAAGGCCTGCTGATTACCCAACGGGTGTAATTCGTAATAGATTTTACCGCTAGAGATAAACACGCGGTGCTCATAGGTATTTCGAAATAAGTTCCAATAACTGGCGGCTCGTTTAATTGAGCGTTTAATGTTTTTCGCGTTAATACAGGCATGGCACATTAAATTAAAGCTACCAAGCGGTTGTGGCTTATCGGCCAAACCAAGCATTTCATCATCTAGAATGGTCATTAACTCCAATGCGGCTGCCGCATAGTTTTTTAATGGCACTCGGTGTTGTTCGTTACTGATGGCCAATGCAGAGATACGGTGTTTGAGCAGCAAAGACCGGCAATCAACGCCTTGTTGTTGCGCGCCTTGGATCATATTCCTGATGCCGATAGATGCGACCGAGATTTCTTTCATTTGAATATTTAAGCATATTTTTAGTCATATACCGAATGATTTTGTCTATATTCATGATATTTAATGTCATACAGCCATAAAAAGAACGCGCGTATACTGAGTGCAGTTTGCTAACTTATCTTTGAAGACATTCTTCACTCGAGGACACACAATGAGTAACATCGCATATATTTATGACGCAGTGCGTACCCCGCGCAGCAAAGGCAAAGCCGATGGCACGCTGCATGAAGTAAAACCAATTGATTTAGGCGCTGGCTTATTGCGTTCACTGCAAGAGCGTAATGATTTAGATACGTCGTATGTGGACGACGTGATTATGGGCTGTGTTGCACCAGTAGGCGAACAGGGTAGTGATATCGCCAAAATGATTGTGCAAAACGCAGATTGGGATGAATCAGTCGCGGGTGTGCAGCTCAATCGTTTTTGCGCATCTGGTTTAGAGGCGGTTAATACCGCTGCGCAAAAGGTAGCCTCAGGTTGGGAGCAGTTAGTGGTTGCAGGTGGTGTAGAGTCAATGTCACGTGTGCCAATGGGTGCAGATGGTGGCGCGATGGGCAGCGATGCAGCCTTTATTGTAAAAACCGGTTTTGTACCGCAAGGCATTGGTGCAGACACTATTGCAACATTAGACGGTTACTCGCGTGAAGACGTAGATGCCTATGCAATGGAGTCGCAAAAGCGCGCGGCGCATGCTC
Organism: uncultured Gammaproteobacteria bacterium; assembly: GCA_964578035.1. Classification (GTDB taxonomy): domain Bacteria; phylum Pseudomonadota; class Gammaproteobacteria; order Arenicellales; family Arenicellaceae; genus Arenicella. The sequence continues at coordinate 16,314 of CAZOBR010000012.1, read as the reverse complement.
GTGATAATGGTTACTTTGATAATTCGGTAGTCCCAGTAAAAGACAAAAATGGCGTGACGATTTTGCAACGCGATGATTTCATTAAACCGGGCACGGATATGCAAGCGCTCGGCAATTTACGTGCGTCGTTTGCTGAGATGGGCAAGTATGGCTTTGATGATGTGATCTTGAAAAAATACAACCAACTTGACGCAATTAATCATGTGCATACGGCAGGTAATTCATCAGGGATTGTCGATGGTGCCAGTGCGGTACTGATTGGCTCTGAGCAAGCAGGCAAAGATTTAGGTTTGAAAGCACGTGGCCGAATTGTGGCAGGCTCTATTCTTTCAAGTGACCCTATCATTATGTTGGCTGGCCCTGGACCAGCGGCTAAAAAAGCCCTCAAGACCGCAGGCTTAACAGCCAATGATATTGATCTATGGGAAATTAACGAAGCCTTTGCATCGGTTGCAATGCGCTATATGAAAGACTTAGACATCGACCATTCAATTACCAATGTTAATGGTGGCTCAATCGCAATGGGGCATCCGCTGGGTGCAACGGGTGGCTGCTTGGTCAGTACCATGCTGGATGAACTTGAGCGCCGCGATTTGCGTCGTGCAATGTTGTCACTTTGTGTTGGCGGTGGCATGGGTATTTCTTGCATTATCGAGCGCGCTTAAAGCCCGCTCCCATTGAAAAAATAGACATTAGGACAAACAAATGAGTGTTTTTAACTATCAAAAAGATCAAGACGGCATTGTCACTATTACGATGGACATGACCGGCCCGGTTAATGCCATGAATGCTGAATACCACGAGGCAATGCACGATGCGGTTAACAAGCTTGAAGCGGAGCAAGATTTAAGCGGTGTGATCATTGCGTCGGCCAAAAAAGTATTCTTCGCTGGCGGTGATTTAAACGACTTACTCGCAGCCAAACGTGAAGATGCCGCAGAGTTTTTTGCTAACGGCGAAGAGGTGAAAGCTGATCTACGTCGTCTAGAAAAATTGCCAGTACCTGTGGTAGCCGCCATTAACGGCGCGGCACTGGGTGGCGGCTATGAGATTTGCCTAGCATGCAACCACCGTATTGCGTTTGACCACAAATCAGTACAAATTGGCTTGCCAGAAGTGTCTTTAGGTTTATACCCAGGTGGCGGTGGTGTTGTTCGCTTGACCAAACTAATCGGTGTGGAAAAAGCCTTACCGTATATCTTAGAGTCTAAGCGTCTGGTGCCAGCAAAAGCCTTAGCAGCCGGTTTAATAGATGCTACTGTCGAATCCTTAGAAGAGCTGCTACCCGCTGCCAAAGAGTGGATTGTTGCCAATAAAGACAATGAAGAGGTGGCCGTACAACCTTGGGATCGCAAAGGCTATCGTATTCCTGGCGGTGCCATTAATACGCCACGTAACGCCCAGCTTGCCGTGATGGGGCCAACCATGTTGCACCAGAAAACACGCGGCTTAATGACCAATGCAACCGCGGCAATGGACGTGGCATTTCAAGCATCGATGTTAGATGCGGATACCGCGCTGCGTATTGAAAGCCGAGAGTTTGCAATGGTGGCAACCAGCCCTGTTGCTAAAAATATGATTTCGACCTTTTTCTTTCAGTTGAACAAAATTAATGGTGGCGCTAGCAGGCCTAAAGACTTACCTAAGAACCCTACTCGCAAAGTCGGTATTTTAGGGGCGGGCATGATGGGGCAAGGTATTGCCTATGTATCGGCAATGGCTGGCATTGAAGTGGTACTCAAAGATATTTCGCAAGAAGCCGCTGAAAAAGGCAAAGCCTATTCGCAAATGCTATTAGAGAAACGCATTAAACGTGGCCGAATGGATGAAGCGAAGGCCAAGGGTATTCTTGATTTAATTTTACCGACCGATAATGACGCTGACTTAGAAGGTTGTGATCTGATTATTGAAGCCGTGTTTGAAAACATTGCGCTGAAAAATAAAATCACAGAATCAACTGAGCAGTATTTGTCAGATGATGGTTTCTGGGGCTCAAACACCTCTACTTTACCGATTACTCAACTAGCCGAAGCGAGCAAAAAGCCAGCTAACTTTATCGGTATCCATTTCTTTTCGCCGGTGGATAAAATGCCATTGGTTGAAATCATTATGGGAGATAACACCAGTGATGAGGCTTTAGCGAAAGCATTCGATTATACGCAACAAATTCGCAAGACACCGATTGTGGTCAACGATTCGCTGGGCTTCTTTACCTCACGCACGTTCGGCACCTATGTTGATGAAGGTGCGCAACTTTTGGTAGAAGGCGTGCACCCACATGTGATTGATAATCTGGGTAAAGCGATTGGGATGCCGGTTGGACCATTGCAAGTGCAAGATGAAACCAGTCTTGAGTTGGCGCGTAAAGCACACGAGACTTGGGCAGAAATGGGCGTGACCGATAAATGGGGCAATGGCGATACGATGCGCCGCGTGATTCAAGATTTGGTTATCGGTAATGGTCGAGGTGGTCGTCACCACGGTGGTGGCTATTACGAATATCACGAAGATGGCACAAAGAATATTTGGCCAGGTCTGATTGATCTTTATTATGACGAAAGCACCTCGGTGCCGGACCAAGACATTAAAGATCGTTTGATGTTTCGCCAAGTAATTGAAACGCTAAAGTGTTTAGAGACAAGTGTTTTGCGCAGCGTGGCAGATGCTAATATTGGTTCAATTATGGGTATTGGTGCACCGCCGCACACAGGTGGTTTTGTGCAGTACGTGAATACCTATCCAGGCGGTTTAGACAGTTTTATCTTACGCTGTGCTGAGTTAAGTGAGCGCTATGGTGAACGTTTTAATTGCCCGGAGATTGTTAAGCAACATGCTAAATCAGGTGAATTGTTTAGTTAAGTCTGACCGTATTGAAAGCAGGATACGCGTAACAAACATAGTGTTGAGGTAACGAGTGTGGCGGAGTCAAAATGAGTAACGAACAAGCAGTGCTGATCGATATCCATAATGGTGTTGCCACATTAACCTTGAATAATCCTAAGCGTTTGAATGCGTTTACCCAAGCAATGCGTTTGGCGCTAATGCAGGCAATTGATCAAGTTGAAACAGATGATCAAATTAGACTGGTAGTATTAACGGGTGCAGGTCGGGCGTTTTCAGCCGGTGCAGATTTAACCGAAGGCATGCCAGGCTACGATAATTTTGTGGAGCAATGTAAGCACGAATATCTGCCATGGCTGATGGCAATCCATAACTCTAAAAAACTGTATATCGCGGCTGTTAATGGTGCCTGCGCTGGTATTGGCACCGCCGTTGCAATGAATTGTGACTTAATGGTCATGGCTGAGGACGCTTATTTGTATCAAGCGTTCTCAGTAATTGGCTTAATGCCAGATGGCGGCGCGAACTGGCTGTTGTTGCAAAAGCTTGGTTATGCGCGTGCATTAGAAATGGCGGTTAATGCAGGGCGCTTAACGGCAGCTCAAGCATTAGACTTAGGTATTGCAAATAAAGTGGTTGCGCCAGAGAGTCTTCAAGCAGAAGCGCAAGCTTGGGCGGAGCAGCTTGCTCAAGGTGCGCCACTCGCCCAAGCAGCAACAAAAAGTTTGATGCGCCGCGCATTCGGTATGACTTATCAGCAAGTCATCGAAGAAGAGGCGATTCTACAAAGTGACTTGATCAACAGCGAAGATGGCCGCAATGCGGTAAAGTCATTTTTGGCCAAAGAAAAACCGGTTTTTAAAGGCAAGTAAACGCTTAATGTTAACAGCACTTTTAAAAGCCACTGTTTCGTTTGCCGGCTCTAGGCACAAGCCTCAAGGTCGTTCATGGCCATCTGAATTATTAGTACGTACATTACAAAACTTGGTCAATAGCGCAACTGCGCGTTCGTTAAGTGATGTGCGTAAGACAATGAACGTGCCGCCTACGAAGCGACAATTAGCGCTGTGCACAGTCAGCGAGCAAACATTAGGCGGTGTTGTTTGTTTGCATTTACACGCGGCTACTTCTCGTTCTAGTAAGACAGACAATCAATGCGCGAATCCTGAGGCAGTGTTGATTTATTTGCACGGCGGCGCGTATATCGCAGGTTCAGCAAACGGTTTTCAAGGCTTTGTCGCAGAGTTAGTTAGCCTGTCTGGCTGTATTGCAATTGTGCCTGATTATCGCTTGGCGCCGGAGCACCCAATGCCGGCGGGCATCGACGATTGTTTGGCGGTCATCAAGGCCGTGAGCCAACAATACCCGAATGCCGAGATAGTGCTTGCGGGTGATTCGGCGGGTGGTGGTTTGAGTCTAGCCTGTGCCTTGCATGACGATTTACAAACGTCCAAGCTGATTGCGCGATTGGTTCTGATTTCACCTTGGGTGAACCCGAATGCCGATAGCGGCAGTATTATTCGTAATGCTAACACCGATTTCTTATGCAAGGCGTTTTTGGATTATGGCTTTGAGGCTTATTTAGGTGACTCAGGCGCAGATAAAAACGATCCGCGAGTAGATTTTTCGAATGCTGATTGCGCTGCTTTACCTGCTTGTTATATTCAGTTTGGTGATGCCGAGTTGTTCTGTGATCAAATTCAATCCTTTTGTGATCATGCTGCTCGCCAATCTCCTAACGCAGTTCACTATGACCGCTATGAGGGTCAACCACACGATTTTCAAATTGTGCTTACAGGCACCCCTAAAGCAAAAAGCGCCATCGAAAAGATGGCGCTTTTTATAAAAACAGGAACCGTCAACTAGACTAGAATGCCAGTCTGGCTCCTACTTCAATGCGTCGACCTGGCGCTGGTGCAAAGTCTTTAACAAACGACGTGTGATGACGTTGCTCGTCGTCGGTCAAGTTACGACCATTCAAGAACAACTCTAAGTCAGCGCCGCTTACGTTTACTTTGTGTGAGAACGATAGGCTCACATCATCAAAACTAGCCGTGCTGGTCTCAAACGCGGCAGTATTGTCTTGCGAGAAAGTGTGTCGATAATCAATGCTGAACGACCAGAGTTCTTTCTCGAGTAATAGACCAACGCCAATTCGATCGCTCGGTGTGCGCGGAATATTACGACTAAACGGATTGGCACCTTCGTCTAATAATGCGCGAATTCGATCAAACTGAGCGTTGAGCGACACATCGCCAAAAGTCTCACTCTTAGCTAATGCGAAGCTGGCATTTAGATCAAAACCAGCGAACGTTGCATCGGCTTGTTGGTAAACCAGAACAGGGAAGCCTTCCATAAATTCGCCAGTATTGCTCTCAAAAATAAATCCGTCGAACTCCGTTAAGAATACGCTAGCGTTAATACTTAATTGCTCGATTTGGTAATCCACAGCAAAGTTCAAATTAACCGCGGTTTCTTCGTCTAAGTCCAAATTGCCAATTTCAAAGCTTTGGGTAGCAATGTGAGCGCCGTTTGAGTAGAGTTCTTCAACTGACGGTGCGCGATTAGAATAATCCAGCAACGCCGTAAACGTTGTGCTCTCGTTAACCGGGAATACTAAACCGAGTGACGAGCTGAACGATGTAAAGTCGAGTGACGGGCCACCGTTATCGCTAGGCGTGTGCTCTACACGCTCGACTCGACTGCCTAGCTCTAGCGTAAATGAATCGAACTTACGTTCTCCAACCCAAAATAGGCCAACTGTGTCTGTGTCTACAGGGATCACAAATGCTTCTTCACCCAAAGCACTAAATTCGCGTTGACCAAGTTGAATACCACTAACCCCCGTGAAGCCAATGATCGGAGCGTGTGCGATATCTAAGCGTGCTTCCCAGGCTTCGTTGTTGAACAAAGTGCCGATTTCTTCAGGTGATTCAAATTCAGTGTGTTCATAATCGTTATAGCCAAAACGGAATCCGATACTTTCAATCAGTGAGCTGTCGATTTTCCACAAACCGTCGATGTCTAAGCGGGTTTGCTCAAGGTCGATAAACGGTGATTCTTCCTCTTCTTCACCGCCTTCTTCACCTTCCTCGCCTTCCTCTTCTTCACCGTGGCCTGATACCAAGCCGTACACGCCTTCGTAGGTCGATAAAGACACGCCCACGTGACCATTATCGGTGACATGCGTCAGCGCCAAAGCACCACCTTCAGTTTCTAATTGACTGTTTTCAAGTGTGCCCGCTTCTTCATCTGGGTCTGCATCTACTTCTGCAAAGCCAGGTATTTCGTACGCGTCAGCATCACGGGTAAAGGCATCAACGTGCCAAGCCCATTCATCACTGAACTTGCCATCTAAGCGACCGGCTATTGTGCGCGCGTTTGCGTTATCAGCGCCGCGAACCTCTACTTTTCCAGAAAAATCTTTTTCAGGTTTTGTATGGGCAAAACGTCCAGTGTCGACATCAACTACGCCGCCAATCGCACCTGATCCGTACAGCAAGGAGTTAGCGCCTTTTAAAATAGTGATTTGGTTGGCAATAAACGGCTCAATTGTCACAGCATGATCGGTACTGGTAACCGACACATCTAAACTGTCGATTCGATCTTGAGTTGTTTTAACGCGAGGGCCACCAAGGCCGCGAATAACAGGGCGACCGACTGCATCGCCAAAGCTGGCGTTGCGAATACTTGTGAGCTTGCTGACGGTTTCACCAATTGAGCCGGTTATTGCTCTTGATAGCTGGTCGCCGCTTAGTGTTTCAATGCTTATCGCTGAATCCGAAGCCGCTAAAGGGTGCACTCTAACGGTGACCTCTTCAAGTTCTTGAGCGCCAAGGTGTAAGCTAAAAGAAGAAAGCGTCCCTACTATAAGGACGCTGGAGAATTTTGTTTTCATAATACACTCTGTGTTAACAATGCTAATTAGTAATTAGCTGAATAAATAAGTTGCATGGAACTTTTAATAATTGAGTTACTCGTAACTCTGGATGGCAATAAACATTTTCAGCCATCGTCGTGTCAGTGTCTGATGGTTATTTAGGTGCTCATTAAGGTTGTGTGCTTAAGGGCAAATAAACCGAATAAAAAGTACTGACAATAATTAAAATGATTGTTAAACGAGAGGTGGGGCGCGGGATGCGTAATAAGAAACTCGTTGTATTTGAATATTTGCAACAAAAGCTGAAACGAATACTGAACAAGTGACAGCAGTTAGCAGCTTGAAATCAGAGCGATCAATAACAGAGTGATTGTCACTGCTAAAGTGAAGCTCACAAAAACTCTGTTGGTCAAAAGAGTGATGCTCAATGCTATGAACCAACGAACTTGCTTGTAAAACTAACAATGATAAAGCAAACACGTAGAATACGCTTCGCAGCACGGGTGCGCGCGAACGTAAGGCATTCAGGGTTTTGACTTGGGGTTGTTTCACAATATTGAAAATGCGTTAAAAAGTAAGCCATTAATACAGACAGGCAATAACGTTATATTATTACATATCGGCTTTTCAGTGTGAACCTTTGGTGATTGCCGGCAAGTTTTGTTTGACTGTATTCTCAAATTGAGAAACAGTAAAACCGATAATTCTGTCTCTAATGCCTAGATAATTAATCGGTACATTGCTTCAAAGACAGTGTAAATAGATACCTGCTTAGCTATAGCGATAAGTCAACTCATGATGTCGCTCGCGCTAGCAGCGGATATAGCGTGTGACCCTAGTTGTAGTCGAGGTAACGCCTCAGGGTCAGTAAATATCTGCTTATGAGTAACTTTTTGCTGATTTCAATACGTCATTCTTTTTTGGCTGTATTGAAAACTGGAATTGTCTTTAATGCCTGATCGGCATCAAAATTTTGAGATTCGAACATTTTTGGATAATACCAACCGCGGAGAGTCGCGTGAAATTCTCTGACACTTTGTTCATAGGCTATGGCCGCTTGCATATCAGTATTTGCGAGACGTTCCATTACTCTTTGCAACGCAGAGGCCGGTGACATCAGGCTTAACCATTTAGCTAGTTGGTCGCGCCTGGCTTGTCCGGCTCGGTAGGACTGACTGAGTGGTTCTACGGTCTGATCACCTACTTGCTGAAAAGCGTAATACCATTTCCATTCAAAACCATCAGCTTGATTCCAGGCCGTTAGGTTGGTCAACTCGGGATGACGCTCAAGGAAAGGTGCGTAAGTCGCCTCTCTGGGAAGATCCCAGGCATCGTTGACGGCCTCACGTTGTGTTAGGACGATCTCTCCGCCATCTAGCAGAGGCACCGCACGCTCGATGATTTGAGTAAGAGTTGCAGGTGTTGCGGCGCAGAGCAGTAACCATACGCCTAACATGATTGTCAGATTATAAGCGCCGGTTCGAGTTGCTGGAGTCAGCCAGAGTGTTACTACCATCCAGAAGATAAGATAGAGAAAGACGGCGACAATACTGAGTACTAGGGCAAAGGTGGATGCACCGGAAATCAGCCCGCCGACAATTACTGGCAAACACAACGCAAGAAGCAGCGCCCCGATACGAAGTGCGGCGCGCATCAGCCAAAGTGTTCTTGGTCGTGCAGCGCTGGCCTCGATTAAGTGCAACCGCCCGGCAACCTGCTCGCCAGATCGCAGGTCAAACAGTAATAGAACCACCAACAACGGCGCAATCAGGCTTGCAATAAACGCGAAGTCGAAACGGCCAATCAAAGCAAAATCTGGATTATTTGTGTCTGTTTCATAGATTTGACCCTCTAGCGCAAGCATGCGGATACGATGCTTCCAAGGACTGACATCACGTTGCCCGATGGCGGCATAAGCGAAATTGGAGGGCGCATCGTAAGTAAGATGAAAGGCGTAATAGGCTGCTGAACCCCAATCAGATTGATTCGCCAGCGTGGCCTTACGCTCGATTTGATCTAGTTTCTGTAGTTCTGCGATTTCAACAGTTTGTTGTCGCACTTCGCTCAGACCCAACATCACGGCAGAGACCGAGAAAACAAACGCCAATGATAACCAGACGCCGACGGCTTTGTCGCGCAGCATAAATTTCAGTTCACGCATCATGGTGTGAGCCTCCGCGCTGCGATCAGTCCGATTCCCAGCAAAGCTAAAAACCAGCACAGCAGCGACACCAGCTTAGACGTTGAGCGACTTATTCGATCGCTTGCTTGATCCGGTGTAAACCTGAAATCGTTCAACATTTGCCAGTTTTCTGCGTCGATACGTGCGCGCTTCCAGCCTTCCTCGCCATTATTTCGGTTGATGTCGTCAATGTAAGAGAGCTTCTCGATGTGTGCTTTGTTCAGCCCCTGTACGAACTTATAACGGGTCGCCTCAGCCTCTCGTAGAAAACGGTGATTGGTTTCCAGATCTGTTCCAGCCAGATTACGAGATGCACCACCAATCGCCAGATAAGGTGACAACCAGCCGTAGGCCGCAAGATGCGCCGATTGTGCGCGCTCCCTCTGCATGCGTTTTTCCGCATAAGTGTTCAGGGTTTCTGTCAGCTCAGTTTCGCTGGTTGACGCAACGATGCCGCGAAAATTAACGGGTAGGTCTTCAACACGCTCGACATTATATTGGGCGAGCAGTTTTGCGCGTAACTTAGCAAAAGCTGGATCAGCTGCATTATGGCCGTCACCAAGTTTTCTTAAGTCGTCGTTCATGCGCATATCGGTCAAAATCTTTCCTTCGGTCGGCAGCGTTGCGCTGGCCGAGGTGACACCAATGCGGGGAACGACAAGTACGGTAATCACCCAAAATGCAATTAAGACGCCCAGCGCGACCCCGCGCGAGCGTACGATAATGGAAACCAGCAAGGTCAATGCTGTCCAAATGCCAAGATAGAGCACATTCGCTAAATACAGCACTGTGCTTACTAATGCGCTCTCGCCCAACAGACTCGCGGCAATTGATGAAAATAGAGCAGGTAACGACAGCAGACCGATTAGCACAATCAATGCGAAAAGCTTTCCTTGGTAAAGACGCTCGCCAGATATACCTTGCGATAGGAGTGGCCCCAGCGTGCGGGCTTCACGCTCGCGCAAAATCACACCATGCCCTAGCGCAATAATTAAAAGCGGTAAAAAGAGGTAATAGAGCTTGGCGGGGGTCAAGTCGCCAAATCCGCCCGTACGTGCTTCTGCGCGCGCATCGGCAAACATCGCAGAATTTTGTCGGTGACCCTCTAAAAATATCGACTGCCCGGTGACAGCATCAACCCCAGGATCAAACATAGCAAGTGGCGGGGGCGTACGAAAGACGTAGTGGCCATAATGCACCATGCGGTGGGGATGGCGGTCTGGTTGATCTAGAAACGTCTGTTCGGCTTGTTCTTGCTGGTGCAATCGTTTATGCCGCGCCTCTTGCGCATCCAGCGTGGTTAGTAAGGTGGTAAAAAATAGTAGAGCCGTGAAGACAATCAAGCTGAGTACAGCGAGCCTTGAACGTAACCATTGACGCCATTCCTCTCTGGCTATTCGAGTTGCGCTGTTCATCTAATTACTCGCTCGCTCGGCAAACGCGGCGTGCACTAAGTCTGTTTTAATTTGCTCGCCGTCAATCGCGTTGAAATTGCCAACCAATTGCCCATGCCGTAATAGCCCAATCCGGTCGGCAACCTGGCAAGCGCCATAAACATCGTGCGTCACCATTAGAATGGTTTTGCCTAATTCGGCTAAGTTGCGTATCAGCGCGTTAAATTCATCAATCGCTACTGGGTCCAGCCCCGAGGTAGGTTCGTCCAGTAAAAGCACTGGCGTTTCTCGCAAGATGGCAAGTGCAATCGCAACTTTCTGGCGCATGCCTTTGGAATAATTATCCATGTGCCGCGAACGCGATTCTGCCTGAAGCCCAACCTCGTCTAGAGTTTTATCTAACTGAGTTTGAGTCGTTTTCATACCCGCTAAATCTAGAAAGTATTCAAGGTTCTCGTACGCATTCAGGTGAGGGTAGAGTGTGGCTGCCTCTGGCAGATAAGCAATCTGCTGACGAACGCGATCAACTTGTTTCGCTACATCCATATCGAGCACCGTCGCAGCGCCGCGATCAGGGCTTAGAAAACCCAAAAGCGTCAATAAAGTCGTGGATTTACCGGCACCATTGCCCCCGAGCAAGGCATAGACGCTGCCCGGGTCAACAGTAAAAGAAATTCCTTGTAGAACTTCCGTTCCGTCTCGTTTAACAAACAAGTCGTTGACTGCGATAGCCGCCATACAAAACTCCTAATGATTTTTAGCTTGGGTTTTCATGTTTTCACTTTAGGCACATTCAATGAATGCACCTAATAAATGCACCTAAAGTAATGATCAATAATGATCGCTCGTTAGAATGAATAAGTCGCGGTAAATCTCCATCGACGTGGCGCTCCTGGGCCTACCCAAACGTTAGCAAAAGAATTGGTGTAGAACGTTTCGTCAAATAGGTTGTCGATATCCAACCGCAGCGCTAGCCCGTCGATGGGTTCGACCTCGCTGAACAACCGTACCGTTGTATAATCAGGTAAGGTAAAGTCAGAGCCGACAAAGCCATTGCGTTCATCCGTGTAAAACACACCGCCACCGATACGAGTAGGCATTCCACCCAGGCTGAGACCTTTACTTATCTGTATGTTCAATTGGTGCTCTGGTGAGTTGATTACTGGATCTCCAGCGTTAATGGTGAAACCGAACCCATCAGCATCGGCAAAGCTGTTGCTAAATTCAGCATCCGTATAAGCGTATGAGATCCAGAGACTCAGGTCGTTTTCAAATTCTAAATTTGCATCAAATTCTAGCCCGTTGCTTTGCGCTTCACCCGCTGGGATTGAAAAGAACCCAACGGCGGTCGCTTGTGGACGGTCATCGTTGACCAAAAAGTTGCTTTGTTCAACTTGGAATAGGGTGAGCCCGACTGAACCACTTACAGATGTGTATACCTCGCCCAGATCAACTTTCAAGCCAATCTCAGTTGATTCGGTAATGTTCGGATCAAATTGACTGCCTTGGAAGTCCTGTCCGGTTTGCTGACGATAACCTTCTCCGTAAGAGGCATATAGGCTAACACCGTCATTGACGCGATACACGGCACCTATTTGCGGTGAAAAGCGGTCATCGGATGACGCGATCGTGGTCGCTGGTGATGCCAGAAAGTTTGTGAGGTCTTGCTCAAAATCGTCAAAGCGAGCACCAATACGAACTTGTAACTGATCGCTGAGATCAATCTGATCCTGTACATAAATGCCATAACCTTCAAGCACTTCATTGCGATTAGTATTCGGGCCCGCTTGCGGGTTGAGATTTGCACCGAAGACAGGGTTATTGATCTCAAGAATCAAGTCGTTGGCAAGATCCGCTGGGGTCAACGCGTTAATGTCTCCACCAAATCTTGAACGAAAACGATCAATGACCAGCGTGTTGTCAAAACGGTCATAATCGACGCCCACAATAACGCGATGGCGCAATCCACCCGTTTCAAACTCCCCAGCTAACTCGCCTCGCAAAACAAAATAGTCCGACTCAAAGTCACGTGAGCGGAAGAAGCGAGAGATGGTCTGGCCGTTCAGGAAAAAGGTTTGACGTGACCCGAATTGCGGTTCGAATGCATCACCTTCTAAACTGGTTTCACGAAAGCCAATGCCACCCAAAAAGCTCCAGTTGTCACTAAAGTTATTTTGCAGCTCAATTTGGTGCCCGATTACTTCTGTTTCAATCGGCACATTCTCACCAACGAATAAGTCCCGTGGGGAGAACCCGAAATCGTCAGAGAAAACAACTCCGCGATCGAAAGGCAGCTCCTGTGCGGTGTACTCAAAGTCATAGGTAATGTTAGTTTTGTCAGAAATATTCCAGCTCGCAGACGGATAAAAGCCAAACTTTTCAAACTCCGCGGGTTCCCGAAAACTGTCACTGTCTTCATATAAACCAACTAAGCGAAGACCGACATTCTCGTTCGCTCCAAGCACAGTTTGATAGTCGCCTTCAAACCGAAGTTGATTCCACTCACCTACAGTGCCTCGGACATAGCCGCCATTTTCAAATTGAGGCCGTTTAGTCACAAGATTTACTGTGCCGCCCGGTTCACCGCGTCCAAACAACGCTCCGCGTGGACCTTTCAGAATTTCTACCGACTCAACGCCAACCAGGTCACGAGGGCCGCCAAAGCCACGACCCGCGTTAAAACCGTTTACCAGAAAACCACTGGGTAGGTTTATATCCCCAGAGAACCCGCGAATCGAAAAACTATTCCAAAGCCCGCCAAAGTTATTCTGTCGAGCAACGGCGGCTGACAGGTCTAGTGCATCGTCCAAGGTGATGACCCCAACTTGTTGCAGTAGTTCCTCGCTGATTGATTGATCCGCGGTTGGTTGCTCCAAGTTATCGAAGTTACCTTGATAAGCGCGTCGCTCACCGAGGACAAATACTTCTTCTATTTTGGTTTTATCGGTTTTATTTTGGCTTTGTGCTGCTACAGGCAGCGTGTTTGTGATTCCTAATGTAACGCCCAGGCCTAGCGCCAGCGTTTTATGTATTGAGTTTTTCATTATTTCAGTCTTCTAACTTTTGTAACTATTGCAGATATCAACGCCCAGGCAATAGTGTCTGGCACGTTAATCAACGATGATTTTAGTGAGTCTTAAAAGTGAGTCTGAAGGAGGGCCGGTGGACGGTGGTCTTAGTGCACTGTTTTTCGGTGCGAAAAATTGGTGCGCCGGTAGTCGCAGTACCGATTTAGTGGGGGCTATGTTTAGCGCGCCAAGCTTAGCCGGAGGAAGTAGATCGTCACGTTCATCACTTAGCGCAGTGAAACAAACAACCCCATTGTGTTCGTGCGGCTCGTTCCCGTGTTCTATTCCATGCGCAGCCAAAAAAGCTTGCCCAAGTAGGAATAGAGCAACTGCTAGTATAGACTTTGATTTGCAGAATTTTAGCATTGGAGGGTGTTCATTATGCATAAGCAACTGAAACGTTATAATATAACATTAAATCACTGCCTTCAAGCTCCACAAAAGGGCCACAGCTAGCAGTATATACGCTACAGTGCTACCCGTTACTTTTTTATTCTGAATGATTGCTGTGCGCGATTAGCGCATTGGTGGATCTAATTCGAGGCAGGTAATGTTGAGTGTCAAACTGAGTTTTCCACAGTCAATTAGCTGAGGTGCTTAGCCGTATATTCGCACTCTAATTCAAGTTCTTTGGCAACCGTTTTACTTGCGTATTTTTTGATTGTGCCACCACCAATTAACACGCGCGCTTTGACATCCACATCCGCATGGAAACGACAGCCAATGTCTGTTGGCGTGAGTTTCATGACACCGTTTATTTTAATTGGTGCGCCGTCAATATCTGCCTTTGAGTCACAAATATAGCCGTCACCATCGGCGCGCCATACTTCGGTGCTGATCGCCGTTTGTTTGTCTTTGAGTAGTGCACCAAGCACCGCAGGCACTTTGATTTTTCGTGTTCGGTTTAGGTTGATTGTGAGTTCGCCATTGGCATCTTGTGCCTCAGCATCGGCACTTTCATTGCCTAGACTCAACGCTCGGTCGACCAAAAAGTCTGTATCCGTTATGGTTTTATAAACAGTCTCGATGTCGTGATCAAATTCAAACTCAATAATCATGGTTTCCTCAACATGGTCTTCTTCAAATGGTCACTTACAAACAGTGGAGCGTTGTCCACACTGGTTACGATACCATCAAACTAAAACTTCCAATTAATTTCAGCAAATAAGGATCTTGGTTCACCTGGAAAATAACGTTCGTCGGTGAAGGTTGTGAAGTCGGCGCGTTCGGCAAAAAACCGATTCGTAAGGTTTAACGCGCGCAATGAAACACTCACGCTATCGCTGGCTTGGTAGCTGCCGCGCAAATTAACTAACGTGTGCCCGGGGTAGTCGCTTTGGTTTTGTACATCTAAGAAGTAGCTACCCACACTTTGTACTTCTAGTTCAGCGAAAATCGCGTCATTTGCTTGCCATGCTAGAAATGCACTGCCGAAAAAACTTGGTGCAGTATCAACTTCATTGCCGTTAATATTCGCGCCGCCTAAGATTAAATCAGAGTCGTATTCGTGGTCAGCAAAAGTCGCCACAATTCTGGCCGACCATCGCTCACTCAGCTGATGCTTTGCATTAATTTCAAGGCCAGTGGAGTCGGTGCGTTGGCCATCAATATTAAAAAAGTCAGAATCACGAATAATTAAGTTACGCTGCTGAATATTGTAAACGTTGATATTAAGCTGCGTTTGTTCCGTTCGCCATTGCAAGCCTGCTTCAATGTTAGTAGCGCGTACCGAGTCTAGATCAGCAACGGTTTGCTCTCTTTGTAGGCGGTAAAGCTCAGTCGCTTGTGGCGCTCGGAAGGTATCCGCTAATGAGACATGCCACCGCAGGGATTCAGACGGTGTGTATTGCAATTCAAGACGTGGTGAGAAATTACTAAAGTTGTCTTCTCGATCAGCGGGTCGGCTATAACGACAGCCACCAAAGCCACATTCAGTGCCATCGTCGCGAGTGCGCCCATCTAAGCTGCGATTGTCGTAGTCATAACGCACGGTTTCTAAACGCACGCCGCCAATCAGTTTGAATTGTTCGTTTAAGTGCCAGTCTATATGAGCAAAGCCACCCAATTGAACGCTGTCGACTTGATAATCATAATGGGTTCCGGTTGGTATCGTGACTTGTAAAAAGCGCGAGCCTTGCGTCGGCTGGTCTTGGGTTTGAATAAGTTCAGAATCGCTAAACTCACCATCTAAACCAATGGTCCAACTAAAACTGTCTGAGCTTTGTGTGGTTAAAGCGCTTTGCCAACCAATGCCGGTTTGACTGTTTTGCTCTAGCGGGTCGCCGGGTAGGAAATGCAATAAGAAATCCATATCCGTTGCTCTAACATACGGCGTGATTTGCAGACTTCTATTATCTGAAAGTTGGCGGGTAAATTTAGCCCAAGCTCGGAAAGATTCTGTTTGACGAAACGCTTCAGGGTCCAAATTTTGTTCACGCAATACTGGGTCAAGGTAGCTGTCTCTGCCAACAATAAAACCCGCAGTCTCTTGGTCTAAATTGGTATAAGTGGCGCCGGCATTGACGCTCCAATCGTTTAACTGCGCTTGGTGGCGCCAGCTAAGTTTTGCTTGGTCGTAACCAGACTCATCACGAAAACCACGGTCTCGTGACAATGTGGCGTAAACACGGCCAAAACTTGTTTCGCTTTGTTGGTAGCTAATAGCCGCCTTGCCACGCAGATATTCATTCGGGCCAACTTCAATTGCCGCTTGGTTTTGTCCTTGTGCCGCCAAGCTCACATTAATGCTGCCTGTTAAACTGTTGGAGCCATAAAACGCGGTATTGGCGCCACGCACCACTTCAATTTGGTTGGCTTGTTCAAAATGGGTGTCGAATAATTCATTAACATTGCAGCTGCCCACACCACGCACTGGTATGGCTTCTTCTAGAACCAGAACCGAACCACATGCACCTGCGCCCGTTAATACTGCCGAGCGAATAGAGGGCA
>CAZOBR010000011.1:4159-27930 GCA_964578035.1 uncultured Gammaproteobacteria bacterium | reverse complement strand
ATGACTTTTGACACTCAAACAAAGGTTAAACTCGATTAAATCAGAGGTTCCCTAAATCCGTAATTTGCCCAAGCTAATTTTGTAACTTATCAAAGCGGCAAATAAACGGAGAGCCTAAGCGCTTTTTAGGGAGTACGAACCCAGCCACCGATTCAATGAGGCGGCTCAGCCCTACCATTTTTAATGCTCTGTGTAAGGCCATCGGCAATAGATATTGCCCGTTATGATTTGCGAGTACGAAACCATGATTGGCAAACTCATTTTTGATCTGATCAAGCTGGAATAGAGCGAATTTACGCGTATTACCTTCAACCGATTTTTTTATCGTGAATAAATTTTCGGCTAATGCATTAACACTTTTTGAGTTAGGAAACTCAATAATAACAGTTTGATCAGAAACGCGGCACAACTCAGCAATGTGGCCTTGCCAATCGTCTAAGTGCGCCAACATGCGGTAGCTCATTGCTATATTGTAAGTGCCATCGGCTAAGCCACTATCAACTAAACCGCCAATCACTTGCTTAACGCTGTCTTGGGTAGAGTCAAGTAACGCAAAGCATTCATCGCTAGTAACATGAACCGTAAAGCTACTTGATTGATCAGCAAGCCAGCAATTCTGCGCATGACCGCCGCCAAAATCAATAATTGTTAAGCTTGTTGTATCGCCTAATAAATCCGCTGTGACATGCTGCTGCACAGATAAAAACCATTGACCAATTGCGCCACTAAAGCGTTGCGCATACTCGTTCGTGGATGAATGGATATCCGGTTGTAATAGATCTTGTGCGTCGTCGAATTTCATTTTTAATTAATTTTTACTGGCTAGCTTAGGATTCGCTTATTACGCTCTTTACACAAAACCTGATCTAGGTTTGTTTTGCCGTATTCAGCTGACCACTGTCGTATTAAGGTCATGCGCTCGCAGCAAGCTGTTATAAAATCATGGTTGAGAGGTAAGGACTTATTAAAGTTTAAGCGCCGATACAATAAGTCTGCGAGTGTTTTAACCTGTTGGTCGTGCGCAAAATAATCAACTTCAATTTGATAAATCTCTGACTTAGGCAACAAGGTCATTAAAGCATCACGCGTTTGATCATCTGCTAGCTCAAAAAAATCTTTCATTGACTTCGCTTGATGGGCATAGCGGTCAATTAATATTTGCCAGGCTGGCAGTTGTTGTTTATCTAGCTGGCTCGTATCAAACTCGTACAGTAATTGACGTACATGTGATTCAGACGACTTAATCGCTTTATTGTTTGTTGCCAAACGGTCAATCATTTTTTTAGCATTCAAGCGCGCGGTTGTGTACTTATTGCCTTCTACGCGAAACCAGTTTGTACCGAGTTCATGAACCACACATTGGTTCACAATCGAACGCTCTGGATTGTCTTGATCCGGTTCGCATGGCAAGAACCCGAAGTGCACATCAACAACCTTAATTTTTACTTCGGCAAGACTAATACTATGGCCTTGTTGATTTAATGCTGCGTGCAAGTGCTCGCAACATTGTTCTACAAACGCTTGATCAACCGACGTTTTTTGTGTGTGGTAATACCAAGTGCCTGCTAACGTCATGCCACGCCAAGGACTTAAAAATAACATGCCTTTAGCCTGATCACTGGCAGCGCTATTAACCGGTTGAGGAATAGCCAAAGCATAGTCGGCAAACGAGTGATTAATAACTAAATTTACTCCGGCAACATACGACGACGCCTGCTTAGACAAAGATTCATTTAATGAACTATTTAGTGAGCTATTCGCAGAGCAATCAATCACCATATTAGCCGTTACGCGCTTTGTATCTAATTGTTCAGTGTATTGATATTCGATCTCATAGCCATGACTCTGTTCAGAGCTTAATGACTTAACATCTTTGACCGTTGCATAATTTAACGCTGTTGCACCTTCATTAAGACTTGCGTTTATAAATGCTAAACACAAACGTTCGCTATCAAGCACTTGAGCATCTTCCCAGACTAGATAGTTTGCCTTTTTGGGCTGTGCTGATTGTGCAGATTGCAGAGATTGGTTCAAAAGATGTGGTAGTTTTTTAACACCCGCTGGCTTAAATAATTCTTTATGTCGACCAGACCCTAACGAATTTAATTGGCTAATGCGGTTCATCAAAGATGCGCCAGCACGCATTGCCCATGCATTCGCTGTTAATGTTGCTTGCGATTCAACCGCACACGGTAATCGCGTAATTAAATTAGGTGCAATCTTACGCAAGATTACTTTTTCGCGATCACTTTCATAGCAACGTTTAAAATCAAATTGCTGTAAATACCGAATACCACCATGAATAGTTTTCAAACTATTTGCAGATGTTCCCGATCCAAAATCATTCTTCTCAATCAACAGTGTTCGCAAACCTCGATGGCTGGCCTCCCAGAGCATTGCGCAGCCGTAGATACCGCCACCCACTATGACCAAATCATAGGTCGCATCAGGATTCAAATTTGAGCCGAGCTGGTTAACTTGTTCGGTGTAATTTGAGTGAGACATTTATGCGCCTGCAGACAAATCAGCTATATGAGCATAAAGCGATTTAACTGTTTTATTAAAGGCCGCTTGTGAATGCTCGCGCTGAATTAGCTCTGCGGCCTGGCTGGCCATAGAACTAAAGCCATGTTGATTGATTGCCATTTGGATCATGGCTTGCGAAAATGATTCTTCGTTCGGGTCGACTAAATATGCAACATCATCATTCATTACTTGAGTATGAGTCAACAAGCGCGTTGCTAATACGGGTTTATGCGATGCCAAGTAACTGTAAATCTTCATTGGTGTATTGCTGCCTTGCGTCCTTGGCGACACCAAAAAATCGGCTTGATCCATGTAATACGCTAAGCCAGAAAGTGGCCGCTTTCCAAGCAGCTTAACAACGTCGTTTAGTTTAAGGCTTTCTGACAGTGCTCGATAATGGTCAATATCATTATCAGCGCCACCGATAATCACAACATTGGCCGAACAATTAGCTTGTTTAAGTTTTGACGTGCTCTGCAGTAATAGGTCAATGCCTTGGTAACTTTCTAAATTACCAATATACATAAATAATGGCGCGTCGGGCTCATTGAATAAGCTTCTTAGATCTTCGTCAAAACCAGATGCATTACTATTATCGGTTGCGGAGATGTCGATGTCCTTTAATACAAAAATATTATCACTGCGGTATTGTCGAATATCATCGGCTAAGCTCTCACACATCGGCACCACCGCATCAGCATATCGACTTGGCAAGGACTCTAAAAAGCGCAACGGTCGTTCAATGATTTTAAGCACAGGCGCTTTATCAATTAGCTGCGTAACCATGGATGAGTCGCAATCATTAATAAACCGGTATTTGAAAAATGGTTTGAAAAATAAAGCGATAAACGCACTCTCTTCTACCGCATGAACAACGTCGTATCGGTTTGCGCGCAATAATTTAAATGTCGCAAAAAACATAAAGAAATCGAGGTACAGTTTTTTTACCGAAAACCCAGGCTTGATATCACTCACCTTTGGCAAGGTTTTAACATGGTGAACCGTTACGCTCTTGCAAGACCACGCTTGTTTACCCGCAAAGCAAAGCAAGTCTATCGAATGACCTTGCTCGGCTAATGATCGCGCCAATAAATTGATGGCAATTGGCGTGCCGCGTTCTTCGTAAAAAGGTTGAGGGGCGAGTAAAAGTATCTTCATTTTGCAGCTACACTCGCCTCAAACAACCTTAGGTTTAACGGGTGATTGCAAGCGTATTTTAAGTTGCTTGATCACAGTGCTAATAATGTTTTGATGCTTACCAAATTGCTTAATACTGGAATCGTTATTCTGTTTTAAACTTGCAAGTAAACTGTTGATAATATTAGGGTCTGTTGGCCCAAGATCAGATTGTTGATCAACACAAATACGGCTACCAAAGCTACCTACACTGCACTCCTCACCTGCTATTGGCAATGGGTCTGTCCCATTGATCAGGCGTTGCTTATCACTCGCGCCACTTAATAAAGCATGCCCACCTAATAGTGCACGCAAGCCCTTTGAGCGACTCGGTATATCTGAAAAAAATTGGTTCAGCTTTTTATTGTCGTTGTAACTGTTCTTGTGACTCAACTCGTGTATCAACTTGCCACGATTACCGAGCCACTTACCGACACCCCAGGGTAATAACACTAAGGATTGAGAGCTTTGTTCAAGTAAATCGGCAATTGAATAGCGTGGGCTATATGCATATTGCGACTCGCCAACGGACAACACTTCGAGCCCTTCTTGCGTAACGAGCTGTTGGCCTAGTACGCACCATAGTCGCTTTTCATCACGACTCACTAACACGGCATTATCGTGCCATTCAAACTGCCATGGGCTGTTTTGATTTGCAGTGTAAGCATTAAGTTTTTGGCGCGCGTTCTCATGTTCGGCGTTAACTAAAAAAAGCACATAAACGTCAGATTCACCATTTAACTGCGTCGACTGCGATGACAAATTTTGATGAGCACAATCAAATAAGCGAGTGAGGCTATAACACGCATATAAATGAACGTGCGCATCCAGCCAATAATTGATTTTTTTCGTGCTCATAAGCAGCAAGATGTTATCACAATCTGATAACTTCAAGTACGTGCGATGGAGCTATCTAAATATAGATACAAGTAGTCAATCGAACACAAAAAATGCGCCATACAGCACATCACAATACATACTCTAGATAATTTAAACTTAAAGGTTGCTAATCAAAGATAACAGATTAGTAGAATAAAAATTTAAGCGAATGCGCCCTTTTCAATTACCAGAGCAGGCACAGCTCGAGAACTTAATTCCTTTTGTAGTTTTTGTTGAATAATTTGTTTAACTTCACACTCGCAAGCACCACACACAGTCGACACCTGTAAATGCGACTGCATCTCATTGAAAGATGTAATACCGTTTTCAACAGATGCTTTTATCTGGTGATCGGTAACCGATTTGCAAAGACAAACGTACATATTCGTTCAAATAATTGTGGTTCTATTTAATAAAAGATTTTTAATTTAATAAAAGACTTTTAACTTAATAAAAAGCTGTCTACTTGAACGAACTATACACAAACGAAAAGCCTATGTAAATGCGAATCATTATTGTTTGCATTATTTTTTAATTACTTTAGCACACCTAAATTACCACTAAAAATACAAAATACAGACTCAAATAAACTCTGTAAGTCTGTTTGATTAAAGCGGTTAAGCGTGTGATTGCTGTTTACCAGCCTCACTAAGGCGGTTATAGACAGACAACTTAGCAACTTCTTGCGACGCATCCTTGCATGAATTTGCTTCTGATAAGCTAATTTTTATTTGATGTTTGATTTGTTTATAAAGCCCCAACAACTCTGCGTTACCAGAGGTCTTGGCTAAATACGATATTTTACTTAGAACATCGTCATCCGTTAGATTTATCGACCCCCCTTCTATCTTATTCGCGGCACTCGCAAAAATTGAAATAAGAACTATGGCGCGCTTGTTTAACCATTCGATTTTTATATTACAGAGACCGATTTTTTGATTCATTGTTATGAATTCCTTACTACGTTAGAAATGGTTTTGATACCTTATTTCAACATTTGTAAAAAATCTAAACAATAATCCATTTGGACTAGTCGTGACCGTTAGCTCAAATCCAGACCCTAGTTTAGGGTTCGATTTTGCGGTTTTTCGGTGCTATTCCAACTGAGAAGGCTTGTGATCCGTATTTCACACCCGTGGCCAAGCTCATCACTGATTCCAAAACGTTCACTTTGTGGGCTTTTGTGGATTCGACCAATCGTTGATACTGGTCGAACGGTCTAACCCTTGAATGACGCCATAGAATCAATAACTACCGCACATTTGATTCGAGCCTCTTTTATTAAAGTGATTACAAGCAAATCAATGCAGTGGCACCATTCTGTGCTCGAATCGGTATACATAAATCTTCTAGTTCAACAATGTTATTTAGTGTCAGCTGAGCTTGCACAACATTACCGGTATCTCTACTAGCAGCATCAGCAATGCATAAACGCCATTGTCCATTCGGTGTGCTTAAATTTGCAAATGCTGCACTAGAGTCTGTGCTTGGTGGCACTTCTCCATCATTTAATAGCTGATTACCTGATTCACGAGTGATAAAACTACCCGTAGGTATCACCTGATTGTCCAAAAGCCCTTCGGTAACCAGCCAAAGATCAGTTTGATTAGCAAAAGAACCTCCAAAAACATAAGGCTCGGTCTCAGAAAAATTAGCAGGCGAACCTAGGCTAGACGCTCTATCTACTCCTACCCTACCAAATAAAGATAGCTCGCTACCATCTGGTGCAATTAAGGTTGCAATAAGATCACCTGCAAAAGTATGGTTGAGTCGTAAGGAAACAAATGCAGAAGGAACACCAACAAACTGAAAGTTGTTAACATCAAAATTCAGCACTAAGGCACCAGTAAACGGCGACTCACAGGCAGTTGCACCACCATTATCCGGAATATGACCACCGCTCACTGTAAAACTTACTGGTGGCGGTGGCGCTGGCGGCGCAATGCCCGCCGCCACATAGCTACTTAGAGAAAACAACACAATAGTCAGAGCCAACTTTTTCATAAATTTTTCTTCGTGACAGTAAAAAATCACAATAGCATGATCCAGCAATTCGCCAAAGAAGATTAAGCCTTAATCTGTTTACGTGTGGTTTGTTATCAGGGAATGAGTCCAAGCACGCAAGGTCACATTTTAAAACAACGACTGTTCTAGTTTAAAGATTAGCAATTGTTAATGCTCAATTTTGTAATTAAACATTAAGTCTTTGGGTCATGTTTCCTAAGCTAGTAGCAATAAATTATTAGTCATAAACCGTAAGAGTTGAGTTTATTCAATAAAACATTGATCAAACAAATAATTCTAAAAATACACCTAAAGCGCTAATTAAGTCCTATAAGGAGACTTCATGAAAACTCATTTCGCAAAGATAGCATCTGGCATTGCCACCCCTATACTGTTCACACTACTATCCTCCCAAGCACATGCTGGTGCATGGGTTTTAGATAAAGGTGATTCTTATCACAAAGTCGGCGTAACTGATTACAGCGCCAGCAGTTTCTTTGGAGATAATGCCGATTTAGATGTGTTCGACGGAACCAACCTTTCGTATTACGGCGAGTGGGGGCTTGGAAATAATTGGGGTGTATTTACATCGGTTCTATATCAAGACATAAGCCAAACAAATACGGTTGGTGAAACTGTTCAAAATGACGGTTTAGGTGACTTAGACATTGGCGTTAAATACCAATGGCAAGCGCAACCCTTCGTGTTGAGTACACAATTATTAGCGAAATTGCCTTATCTGTATGATGAAGATGACACACTTCCGCTTGGCAACGGTCAGGAAGATATTGAAGCAAAAGTATTGATTGGTAAAAGCCTTGGTAGCTTAGGTTACTTCGGTGTAGAACTCGGATACCGTTTTAGAACGGATGCCCCGTCCGATGAAATCCGTTACCTAATTGAATACGGCGTTTCGTTTAACGACAACTTTTATTTTCGCACCAAGCTCGATGGTATTGAAAGCGCCAACAATGCTGATGTGGTTTTTGTTGAAGGCGGAAACCTATCGCAAACCAATGAGTTTGATGTCGGCAAGCTTGAGCTTACGCTTGGGTGGAACTTTGGCCAAGCGGGCAACGACAGTCGCTGGGGCACAGAAATCACGTACACCGAAGATATTTTTGGCGATAACACTCTCGAAGGCGATGGTATTCAAATAGCCCTTACTCGCACATTCTAAATTAGCATTAGGGGTCTACCACTATGGATTTATTCAGCTGGTCAATACTGAGTTTGCACTACGGTTTGTTATTGGTGCTGTGTTTGTTTGGTTTGCACCGTTTATCAATGGTGTGGCGATCAATGCATTACCGACCATCGCAACCACACAACACTAAGCTCTATGAGCATTTTGATGAACTGCCGCGGGTTACGGTACAAATTCCAGTATTTAATGAACGAAATGTTGCACTGCGCATTATTGATCAAACAATCAAGATGCAATACCCAGCAGACAAACTGCAAATTCAGGTGGTTGATGATTCCACTGATGAAACCGTTAACGTTATTAAAGAACGAGTAGAATACTGGCAAGCAAACGGCATTAATATTCAACACGTTCATCGAACTAACCGTATTGGCTTCAAAGCCGGTGCGTTGCGAGACGCCATGAGCGTGGCAAGCGGTGAATTTATTGCGATATTTGATGCTGACTTTATGCCAGAAAGCGACTTTTTGTTGCAAACCATTCATCACTTTACTGACCAACAAGTTGCAATGGTGCAAGGCCGTTGGGGCCATTTAAATTTAAACAGCAATCGCTTAACCAAAACTCAGGCGATTATGCTCGATTCGCACTTTGCGCTTGAACAGCAAGTCCGCTCCAAAAGTGGCATGCTATTCAACTTTAATGGCACCGCAGGCATTTGGCGTGTACAAGCGATTATTGATGCTGGGCATTGGTCGGCCGACACTCTCACCGAAGATTTAGATTTGAGTTATCGAGCCCAGCTAAAAGGCTGGAAGCTGGTATATCGCAACGATATTGTTTGCCCTGCCGAATTACCATCGGATATGCGTGCATTTAAAAGCCAGCAACACCGATGGGCTAAAGGCGGCATTCAAGTGATGAAAAAGCTTTTGGGTACGGTATGGCGGTCTGATTTATCATTGGCAAAAAAGAGTGAAGCCACGTTTCATTTATCGAATAACTTTGCCTATTTCATCATGCTGCTCGATACTTTGTTTTTATTGATACCGAGTTTAATTGCGCGAGAATATTTACAAATACCATTTATCTTTTGGATAGATATTCCTTTGTTAATTCTGTCATCTGGAAGCCATTTAGTTTATTTGTATTACGGACAAGTGGCGCTTAAAAAATCAAAATTAAACGCCTTATTGCACTTACCGTTATTGCTATTACTCGGTATTTGCTTGGCGTTCAATAATGCGCGTGCCGCACTCGAAGCACTCATTAATCAAGAAAGCGAATTTGTTCGAACGCCGAAAAGCGGTGAACTTGAAATTAAACTGCATAAGCAACAAGTCAACCAACCAGTAAAAGCATATAAAGCGCAGTTACCCGCCAGTGAAGGTGTCGAGCTTGCTGCCAGCTTGGTATTTTTCTATGGCGCACTTTGGTCAATGCAAAATGATAGCTGGCTAATGTTACCGTTCTTTATGCTGCTTTCGCTAGGCTTTTCATTGTCGGCATGGTCAAGTCTACGTACTCGACTACGAACATAAGCAATATAATTAAGTCAAACAGGGCTATCGCCATTGCGCTAGCCCTGTTTGTTTGCGTGATTGTATACAGCTTGCTTATCGCAGAGCAAATAAGTAATAACGCTCACGCCAGATATATTGGCACACAAGTTGTAGCACAATACACCATTGCCTTTGCTCTGATGTTTTTTATCTGGTGGCGAACGCCTGATCAAGCTAATAAAACGTTAATCGCAATGATTACTTTAATTGGTATTACTTTACGGGTGGTATTGATTGGCGTAGAGCCATATACGTCAAGTGATGTAAGTCGCTATTTATTTGATGGTCGAATACTACTTACAGGCCTTGACCCGTATGTTACAGCGCATAATCACCCATCACTTGATCACCTGCGCACACTTTGGCAACCACCTGTTGACCACCTAAAGTACCCGACAGTATATCCGCCATTTGCGTTAGCTTTGTATGCATTAGCTGCTTGGTTTGGCGCGACTTTTGGCGTAAGCAAAGCATTACTAATTTGGAAGCTACTCACCGCAATAGCGAGTATTTTCGTTTGTCTGGTAGGTATTTCGGTATTGCGACACGCAAATAAATCAAAGGCGATTGCTCTAATTGCGCTCAATCCATTACTTATATTAGAAGCAGCTGAAGGCGCGCATATTGATGTGTTCACCACCCTATCAGTTGTACTGGCAACTTGGGCTTGGCAACGGCGTCACATTAAGACCATTGGAATTGCGCTGGGTATTGGCGCATCAATCAAAATTGTACCCGCTATTCTACTACTACCAATTTGGTTCTTTTTAAGCAGTAATCGATTAAGACTAGAACTAGCGTTTAGCGCATTTGCAACGTGGTTTAGTATTTATGCAACTGCGATCGCTTATGGACTAAAACCACTCGGTATTTTGCAAACATTTTTCATTAAGTGGCGTTCAAGTTCACCATTGTTTCATTACTTGGAACCCAGTCTAGGCAGTACAGAGATGCTCTGGCTAGTGATGGTATTGGCGATATCAGGCTTAAGTACGATCGCTTATTTAAGCTGGAAAAATAGTGCGACACAAAACGATGACAAGCGATACTTATTGTTCCAAGCATCGCTGGCACTGCCCTTTCTAATCAGCCCTGTGGTGTTCAATTGGTATTTAATGCCACTGGCATTTGTGTTTGCCTTAAAACCTAATTGGCTTTTTGCACTTTGGATCATGGCTTTTGCCAGCAGTTACGAAGTCCTCAATAACTACATTGCAAATAACAACTGGCAGCCAGCCGATTGGTCGATCAATTTGATTGCATTCAGTTTAATACTAGGCGCCATATTGTCAATTTTAAGTTGGTATTTCAAAACGAATCTATCTAAAGTTTGAATATCACATTTTTAATTGCTATGTACTTATTGAATCAAAATACTTTTAAAAAATATCAAAAAAGTAAAATCATGGTCACACTCACTACTATACTGAGATTAGTAAAAGCGGCAGAACATTTGGTAATCAATCAACCACAGGTTTATGAACAACGAATATTACGACGAAGCAGCTTCTCTCAAACAAGCGGTAGTGGCTCAAACACAAGATATGGTCATGCAACGTCAGGCGGTGATGTTGGCGCTGTCACTCAAAGCTGGCGAGTCTGTTTTGGATGTTGGTTCAGGGAATGGCATTCTTGCAAGAGACATGCTCGCCCAAGTCGGAAGTTCCGGAAGCGTAACAGGAGTTGACCCAGCGCAAGCAATGATCTCGATGTCTAGGAACTTATGCCCGGGAGCCTCTTTTTACAAAGGCGACGCAACTGATCTGCCTGTGGAGTCCGAAGTGTTTGATGCGGTTACCGCAAGCCAAGTTCTCTGCTTCTTACCAGATGTCAGCGCAGCATTAGCAGAAATGCATCGCGTTCTTCGCCCTTCAGGCCGATTGGTAATATTAGATACCGACTGGGATACGCTGCTTTGGAACTGTAATAATAAAGAGCTACTCAACAGAGTTATTGCTGAACTCACAAGCCCTTACACTTCGGCACACGTGCCTAAGCTTTTGTCAAAACAGCTTAGGTCAGCTGGTTTTGAGATTATCGAAAGAAAGGTTTACCCAATCGTCAACTGGGCTTTAAGTGAAGAATCCTACTCTGGTCAGCTTTCTTCGTTTCTATCCACAGGCGAAGGTGAAAATGATGCCGAAACTGATCTTCGGTCAGCATGGAACGCGGAGTTGACGGAAATATCCGCTAATGGCGAATATGTATTCTCGCTGAACAGGTATATCTTTACAGCGATAAAACGATAAAGTCAGGGTCGTTGACTTGTAATATTTCGAGCCTCAAGAACCAGCCCATCATTCTTGAATTCGTTGTTAAGTAGTTGCTCTCGTGCGTCTGTTGAACCTAACAAGAACGTGTTAAAAAACTGCAGCGTGCTTACCTTTTGTATTTCGTGAGCCGTTTCGCTACTGATTAACTCAAAGGACTCTTCACTATTAAAAAACTTGGCTTGAGTGCTTGCCTTCAATGTTGGCCACCAGTATGGCCCCGAGACACCAAAACTGCCGTGATTTGATTCTGCCAACATTCCCCAGATAACAGGCTGTAGGCTTTCATTGTAACTTGCTCTTAATTCAGGAAACGAATTATCTGCATTCGGCATAACACCCCCAAAAGCAGACGCCATTGAAGCGCCGACTCCAATGATCAGAGAGTCTTCAGCGCCACTTAAAAGAAATGTCGGCTTTTCAATGATACTTAGTAAGCTTGGCTGTTTGGCTGATAAAATAAGTGACTCTTTGCCCTTTGGTTTTAGGTAGCTAGCGGGCACTGCCGCTCGCACATCGGGTAATACAAGAGGCACAACTGCAAAACCCGCCGTGAAACGTGGTTCTAACGCTAGCGCAGCTAGTGTTGTAGTTCCACCAAATGAGCGCCCCATCAAACCGATTTTTTCCAAATCAAGTTTGCCCTTAAATCGGCCACCGAGGTTCATTTTATCTAACTCGCTTAGCACCGCCCTCAAGTCGTTAACACGTTCGATGAGAGCGTCATCCAACTGTTCGAGGGCTTTGGGGTCATTCGAGTCACTCACCAACGGTGTGTAAGTTTGCCCATATTTATCAACAGCCCCATACGTACCATCGGCATTTAAAAATGGGGATACGTCAGAGAGCATTGCGTCAAAGTCTGGCGCGTTTGAAACAAATGAAAACGGTGAGTTTCCCGTATGTTCAGGGGCAATAACCACATAGCCCTGCGATGCTAAATATTCACACGCCGTTTCCATATTATAACGGCTGCCTGCATCGCCATGCGTCATCACTACTATAGGCCATTTTGCACCATTTGAAGGGCTCAATACAGGCGCATCAATGTAGCTCGATCGCTGACGATAGAATAGCTCATCAATCGCTGCGTCTATTTGTTTTTGACTAACGCCTTCCACCACAGAGTCCGGCGTGAGATGAAAAAACGTCGTTTGCGTTAGCATGCGGCGATGCACATCTTTGTCATTAAATGAATAGTCGCCATACGTGGCTCTTGAATAATCACCGCCTTTAACCACCTCACGCGATACCGGATACCAAACTTCAGTAATCAACGTGCGAGCGCCAACATTGACGCCAGCTAATTGATCAAATGGGCGCGTCTTATCGTAGATAAAAAGAGTGCTTGAACCAACTGCATAAGGCTCACTTGTATTAGCCAATATTTTTTTTGGCACAGACAACATCACACAAAACGCTGTGAAGAAAAGGCAAACTTGAGCACGAGTATTCATAGTTTTGAAGCTACCACAAATTTCGATATTAAAACAAAAAAAGTACAAAACTCGATAAGCTACACCCACGCAGGGATCAACCTTTGCCCAATAGCCCTACGAGCACTCTTTTCATTGACCGATGATTGCTCAACAACTTCCATTGGTCGGCACATAGCAACCCACTTTGGGCAACTATCTAAATCCATTAGTAATACGGTCAACTCTTCCGGAGATGATTTTAACGTCATTACCGACTTCATTGCTATTGCACTTGGCCACTGGCATTACTGGGAAACGCTAACAGTAAAGATACAATGACAATTATTTGGGTTTTAAAACATCTAATATATTTTTCGTTCGTCGAGCACGTTTAAAAATAATTGTTCATTGAATTACTCGCTTTTGTATAACCGACTTGCTTTGTAGTGAAAAACGGGCAATTCGCTTATTCGAATCAGTCAACACCTCAGCAACATGAGCTCCCATCGCAGGACCATGTTTAAAACCGTGTCCTGAGCCGCACCCCACAATCAATACGTTTTCTATACTTGGGTGAAAATCAACAACAAAGTCACCATTTGAGCTATTTTCGTATTGGCAGACACGTGACTCCAAAATCGGTTGCTCCGCAACTTCAGGAAAACGCTTAGCAAGATACTCACGCGCACGAGACTCTACGCCATCGCCAATGGTTCGATTGCCTGCATCGGGATCAAAGTGAACCCCATGACGATCGTCCGCAATTTTAAAGCCTCGCCCCTCGATACTGGGAATGCCGTAAAACGGCAGGTCTGCCCAAACTGGTTGTTCCGTTAATGGTGTATGGTTTGCAAAAAACAGAACTTCTTGTCGGGTAACAAACAAGCGATCTTGCATTGCTTGCGGGCAAATTTTATCCAGCCAGGGGCCACAGGCAAAAACAAATTGATCCGCCTGAAAAGTCTGCCCATTATCAGCAACAATCTCTTTAAGCTCACCTCGCTGCGCCATCTCTGCATTAATTGGCAAAACATTATTGCGATAATAATCCACACCTTTTTGATGAAGATCACGAGCTAATAATTGCACCGCAGATCGTGCCATCAACGCGCCCGCTTGTGGCTCGAAGAACCCGTATTCATCTTCATTAACAGACATAATCGGGAAACGCTTTCGTAATTGCGAAGCGTTCAAATTTTGATATGGAATGTGCAACTTATCTAAAACACGACTGCTGGTGTTTACATAAGCATCATTTTGTTTATGCAACCAAAGTACACCTGATTCGTGAAGTATCGGCTGATTAACGCGTTTGGACAATGCTCGCCAATCATGCATTGAGCGAAATGACCATTCACTGTACAACTCCACATCACCATAACCTGAACGTATCACGCGGCTTTCACCGCCCGATGACGCCGCAGAGTGTGCTGGCAAAACAGCATCCACAATAGCAACCCGCTTACCTTGTTCTGTTAACTTTGCGGCACTCCATATGCCGAATACCCCAGCACCTATCACAACCACATCATAATGTGATTTTGAAGAGCTACTCACACGCTCAGAAGCGACAATTGAATCCAACGGCAAAACCGAAGTACTTAATAGTTTTAAGGCATTTCGTCGATTCATATTAATTGAACTTTAGCATGAATTAGGGTCATTAAGGGTCCGGTCATTAGGGGTCAAATCGTTTAACAATTGTATTTATTGTTTTATTAATCTTATCATTACTTGCTCTGCTCTTTTCACAACACTAACAGCAGCACCAACACCGCCATAATGATTCAAACCGAATCTTTGCGCTATCTCAGTAAGCTTATAGCCACCCTCTACAGCACAAAGATACATCGCAAGTTTACTTTGATCTCTACTTTGTTATTATCACGATAGTTATTAATGACCCTAAGCTCTAAGCTACCTCACCCTAAGCTCTAAGCTACCGCAAAGTACCTTAGAATTTCCGGTCAGTTTAACGACTTACCCACACGCTGTACTCCAATACGTGTGATCAAGTAGGAAGCAACAAACCAATTAAGACCAAACTCGGAGGCTGCCTGCTTTTGCCATTAAGTGGGCGTATCTGCGATTCAGTCACATATAATTAATATAAAGCGGTATTAACATAGCGCACGTATACGGTAGAACTATGAATTACACCCTCGTTTTAGATTCCAGTGCGGCATTGCCTGAGTTTTTATTAAAAAAACGCCCTATCAAAATGTTGCCCATTACAGTGCGCATTAATGATGATGAGTTTCCTGACATTCTTGATCAAAGAAAGCTGATTGAAATGTACGACAGCGACACTTTATCCACCAGCGCGAAGATCGACGTCATTTCTCCGACTCAAGAATTAATCAGCAATTTCATTTTAGAACAAGTAGCCCCAGAGTATGACTTCGCGATCTGCCAAACTTTGGCTAAAACCGTCAGCCCAATCTACGATAATTTATCAGACGTGGCAAACCAAATTTCAAAACGAGCCCGCGAAGTAAGAACCAACAAGCTTCAACCATTCCGCATGACTTATATGAGCACTGGCACCACTGTGGCAGGGCAAGGTTTACTTGGTTTTTACGCCGATATCATGCTCTCTAAAGGCATGGAATACAGCCAATACAAACTGCAAATTGAGAAATTTAAGACAGTTGCGAAAGGCTACTTAGTGGTCAAAGACATGGTTTACGCGCGCCACAGAACAAAAATGCGTGGTGTCAAAACCGTTGCTTTGCCAATTGCAGTTATTGGTAAATTAGTGGGTTTATCACCCATTGCTCTCAATCACAATGAGAAGTTAGACGTAGTCGCTATGCCGACAAGTTACGAAAAATCGGCTAATGTTTTATTTAAATACGCCGCAGAACGTATAAAAGAAGGTCTGTATTTTAATGCCTTGAACATCACTATTGCCGGCAACCCAGACGATTTAGAAAACTTCCATGAATTTCGTAACCTGAAGAAAGTGGCCAACGATGCTAACGTCAAACTACTGATAGGTGTGATGGCACTGGCAGCCAGTATCAATTGCGGCCCGGGAACCATCGGCATTGGTATCGCACCTAAAAACCTTCACAAAGAACCAGGCTAAAAAATAACAACAACCCGATCAGACGAGGCTGCATTAGCGGTTGCCTCGTTTCACACGCCCTCTAAACAAACTCTTTAGCAGGGTTAGATCAAGGGCCTGGTCAGATTAGGGGCCTGATCTTTGAATTCAAGCTGCTCCCTATTGACCTGTAACTCATTGTCAAAAAGTGATAATCCTGCACCAGTGTTCACTTATTTCGTTGCCTCTGGTACAGACTTTTGGTAGTTTAATTTGCATTTAAAAGTACCTAATTCAGGAGCCACCATGGAACAAATTGAAGCATATCTACCATTAATAAAAGAAAACGCCCTTATTTACGGCCTTAATTTTGCAAAAGCCGTCGCCATATTTATCATTGGTCGATGGATCGTAAACATAATCGCTAAAGCTATTGGTAAAGGCATGGAGCGTTCGGGAACGGATCCCATGTTGGCGAAATTCATTACTAATATTGCTTACGCTTTAATGCTCACTTTTGTCATCATTGCCTCAATTTCTCAACTGGGTGTGCAAACAGCAAGCCTTGTGGCCATCTTAGGTGCAGCAGGGTTAGCCGTTGGCTTGGCATTACAAGGGTCGCTGGCTAACTTTGCGGCGGGTGTAATGGCGATTATTTTTCGACCTTACAACGTGGGCGATGTAGTAGAAGTCGCTGGTCACACGGGTCAAGTTGAAGAAGTGGACATTTTTACCACCTCCTTACGTTTGCCTGATAAAACTAAAATCATCATCCCAAACGGACAAGCTCTTGATGGCCCAATTGTTAACTTTACAGAAGCAGGTAATCGCCGTATGAATTTATCCGTAGGGATTGCGTACGACGCAAATATTCAGCAAGCCAGAGAAGTCATACTCAAAGCCATTGCTCAATCAGATTATGTCCTTGAAAGCCCAGCCGCCACAGTCGGTGTCACCGAATTAGCTGATAATAGCGTTAACCTCACTGTTCGGCCTTGGGCAAAAGCATCCAACCATCCAGCTGCAACCTTAGAACTATTAGAATTAATTAAAGTTGCACTAGATGATGCGGGTATTGGTATTCCTTATCCACAACGAGATGTGCATATATACAACCACTGATTTTTAGTTCTGTGCACCAACCTAAAAAACGGCGCTTCGTGCGTCGTTTTTTATGAACAATGCTGATAGAAAATTGTTGCACTCATCAAATCAAACTAGGTGACACTTCTTACATTTACTCTGCAACAAGTAAGATTAAAGTCATTTTAATGCATCATCGGCCCCAGTCTTTACTCAAGCGTTTTCTTTACTTTTTATATCCGATCAGATAGCTTTAATGGCGATACCAGCTTTGATCAACGCATCATGAACCATGATCTTATTGGAAAATATGCAGATGTCAGTCGTCACCTCTCTCGGTTATATAGAGAGCTAAGTAATAATTATCGATTTAAACCAAAATTACAAAACACCGCGCGCAACAATTTTAATACTACCCAAAGGAGTTACTTTTGAACAAGCCTCTAGCCAGTATTGTCGAGATGTTTTATCGGCAGGAGAAACAACACCCTGATCGCGTCTTCCTTAGACAACCAGTTGGCGATAACTGGCTTGAAATGACGTACAAAGAAGCTGGGCAGGAAGCAAGACGAATGGCTTCTGCTCTATTATCTAAAGGACTTCAGCAAGGCGACCATGTTGGCATATACTCAAAAAATTGCCGGCATTGGATCTTGGCCGACTTGGCGATTATGATGGCCGGGTTAGTTTCTGTGCCCTACTACTCAAGCTTACCAACAGAGCAACTAGCTGAAGTAATTAACTTGAGTGACATCAAGGCGCTTTTTATTGGGCGGCTTGAAAAATGGGGCGACCGCGGCCAAGCCATTAATGATGATATTTCTGTCATTCGTTTTACGCATTATGAAGGCGATGCGAAAGTTGATATTGGTCACGAGTGGGCAGAACTGATTGCAAACCATGAACCGATAGAGAGAAACTTTATACCTGATCTGGACAGCACCTGGACAATCAAATATACCTCTGGCACCACAGGCACACCCAAAGGCGTTGTACACCTGCATAGGACGCCCGCGCTAATTATGCAAAACGAGAAAGAGACTAACTGGGTCGGAATCTTTAGTTTAGACTCTCATCGCTATTTTTCATTTCTTCCTCTCAATCATGTGGGTGAGCGAATAGGTGTTGAGGTGCCAGCTATTTACACTGGGGGCACAATTTCCTTTGCAGAAAATTTAGATTCATTTGCAAAAAACTTAAAAGATGTACAACCAGATTTTATCTTTGCTGTGCCAAGAATCTGGAGCAAATTCTACCAAGGTATTACCGCGCAAATACCTGAATCCAAATTCAATTTACTTATTAAAATCCCGTTTATTTCTGGCCTATTGAAACGCAAGCTATTATCCGCAATTGGGCTATCAAACATAAAGGTTGCGGCTACTGGAGCAGCGATTACTCCTGAATACATAAAGAATTTTTTTGCTAAGTTGGATATTCACCTTGTTGAAGCTTACGGAATGACAGAGGTAGCAGGCTCAATAGCGAATTCGACCATGCTCGATGCACCGAAAGACTCGGTTGGTCAGGTTGTGCCAGGCTCATCACTACGAATCGATGAGGAAACTGGAGAAATATTAATGGCGACACCAAATATGATGGCAGGCTACTACAAAGATGAGAAAAAGACAGCCGAAGTTCTAAAAGACGGTTGGCTATATAGTGGTGATAGAGGTGAAATTGACGAACAGGGTTACCTTAGAGTTACTGGCCGAGTAAAAGATGCCTTTAAGACAGCAAAAGGCAGTTATGTAGTACCAAACCCATTGGAAGAATTTATTGACGGCAATGAGTACGTTGAGCAAGTTTGCGTGGCCGGTTTGGGTATACCACAACCAATTGTAATGGTTAATCTGGCCGAGTCGGCGCGGGGCCAGTCTAACGGTGATCTTGCAGCGTCATTACTGCAAACTGTGGAAGAACTTAATTCGCAACGAGCTAACTTCGAAAGAATCTCAACTATCGTTATTCATGGCGATACCTGGAGTGATCAAAACGGTTTTCTAACGCCGACCTTAAAAGTAAAACGTGCGAAACTAGACGAAGTTTATGGAAATCAATATTTGGAATGGCATGAATCCGATGAGTCCGTGATCTGGGTCTAATTTAAAAGAGAAGTAAACAAACAGAGTTAACCTAATCTCAGATTGCCTTTTTCGCGAGCAAACACTAAATGCAGTGCGCTGCTATTGTTAAACCTTTCTTGGTTTAACAGATAAAATTAATTTACATCAAACCTAAGATTTAAAAACATAACACCATTCAGTTATTGACGATCAAAACCGGCACGAATATAAGCATTAATCGACTTCGCTTGATATCGTGGGTCCCAAAAGTTGATTGGCCGACTTTTTACTGTAGTCATAAAACTGTCAAAGCTCTCCGGCCCACCTAGCGAACGGTTATAACTCGCTAAGTTTCTATTAGGGTCGGCATACTGAGTATTTTTTTGGTTCAAATTTTGCCAGCGATAACTCACATTGTTGTCATATTGCCAGTTTGTCGCTATCTCAATATCTGAGACAACAGAAAAAATACCATTCGGATTAACCCTTTGAGACACGACATTGCAAGAAACTTCCGCAGGGTAGTCGTTAGGAATTGGGTTGTCGGCCACATCGATACCCCAAACAGCGGGTGAGCAGACAGAGCCGCAATTCTCATTACCTCGACTCATCGTTTCACCCTCCATGACTACATTTCTACGCACGATACTGCGGGTAGATACAGTCGAATCCCGATATCCCATGAGCAAAGAAATCGCATTACGCCCAAAATAGTTGTCTTCAGCCAAACCGCCCAAACGCATTTGAATGCCGTTACTTGCACCGCGAGTAACAATGTTATTTCGAAAAATCACATCTTGACCCACGTTATCCTGAATATATAAATTGTGGCTAAACAAGTTAGGCTCAGCACTAGGAACCTCTTGGTTCCAACCACCGTAGTCGAACACGTTCTCAATAAAAGTTAACCCATCTTATGTTCTTTACAGTCGGTACGCAGGCAATATAGGCGTTTCAATCGGCAACGATGGCGTGCTAATTATCGACGATCAAATGCCTCAACTATACAGTAAGGTACAAGCAGCTCTAAAGGCACTCAGTGCCGAACACATTGACTTTGCCTTAAATACGCATTGGCATTTCGATCACGCGGAAAGCAATCTTGAGGTCGGCAAAGATGACACTGTTATCATTTCTGATGAAAACTCACGAAAAATGATGAGTAAGCACGCCATTATTAACTTTGGCCCGTTCGCATATAAACAACAAGCATTTCCAAATTACGCTCGCCCCGACATCACCTTCGATACGTCAATGCGTCTACATTTCAATGGCGAGCAAATTGACCTCATTCACCGCGGCGCGGCACTTACTAATATTGAAAGACATCAGCAGACGAATAAACAGCCATATTGTTGATAGACAAAAAAAACGCTGCACCCAATTATGAGCGCAGCGTTTATTTCGTGTTAGGAAAATTATCCCTCAAACACAAGCCTTTACTTAATACTTGATGCTGAAGTCTACTCCCCAAGTTCTCGGTGGAGCATAGAAACCAATATTAGGTGAAAGCCCTGTGCGGGAATATTCTTCGTCGGTCAGATTTTTCGACCACAATGCGATATTCCAAGGAGCATTATCCGGCGCGTAAGCGATACGAGCGTTCACACGAAGGCCGGGCTCGATTTCATTACCAGGAGGGTTTGCCAATTGTCCGAACGTATCACTTTCGTAATTAATGTCGCCGCCATACGTGACCACACCACCAAACAATGACGCCTTATGAACGAAACCTGCGGATATTTTGAATTCCGGTGCGTTTTTCAATTCAAGATCAAGCGCGCAATCAATGTCTGACTGACCGGGAGCGCACGATACGCGAGCTGGATTACCGATAAGAATGCCAGCCTGCACAGGCGTAACATCAACATATTCGGCATCGAGCCAGCTTGCATTGGTAAAAATTTCGAGTCCTTCTATCTGAGGGTACCAAGTTAATTCAACTTCTAAGCCTTGAATTTCTGCAGAAGCAGCATTGGTTCGTGTAAAAAGACTACCTACCGTTGCTGATAGTTGCAAATCGTCATACTCATTAAAGAAATATGTCGCATTCAAACGCAGCCTACCATTGGCAAGATCACTGCGAAAACCAACCTCAAATGAGTTTAGATCTTCCTGGTCGACTGCACTGAAACACGCTGTAAGTGAGAAACAATCTGGCGAGAAGCCTGGACTTTTAAAGCCAGTCGAATAAGACCCGTAAACTAAAATATTATCGCTAATCTCATAATCTAGTTTAGCCGTAAAGGTTACGTCATCAATATCAGACTCAAGTACAACATCTGGGAAAAAGTCTGTTTGACCGACGAAATCACGGGTTTCGTCGGTATAACGAAGACCACCGGTAAAAGACAAATCGTCAGTGATGTCAAAAACACCTTGCGCAAACACAGCGAATGCGTCGGTTTCTAATTCAATATCCTGGCGAAACCCAGCGAATGTCGAATCGAAATCAACATCTTCATTATAGTAATAGATACCGCCGACAATATTGAACGGCCCATCGAAATTTGAGGACAGAACTAACTCTTGGCTGAACTGCTCCTGATCTGTCTCTTGAAAAAAGACAAAGGAAATATGCGATGAAAGTTCATCTTCCAATGTACGGTATGACGTCAGGGAGCTCACATCAAATAGGCCTAACTGCCCATTGATTTTTAGCGAAGTGCCAGAACTTTCCACCTCAGCATCAAAATCAGTAAAACACCCAAGGGGTTGAAACGATGCCGGCAGAGCCGCGCTACACACTGTTCCAGCTGCCGGCTCAATGGTGAAGAGGTTTCCATCAGTATCCGTTGTAAGATTGGGATCATCAGAGCTTGGAATAATGCTGCCCGCGATTGGATCTGATTGGTCATCGGTATAATCTACCGTGACCTGCGCCGACCAAGTATCTGAAAAGTTATGCAACAAACTGCCGCGAAACGCGAGAACCTCCTCAGCGCCAACCTCTTGCCCAGCGAGATCAGCAAAGTCGCCATTGGGGTTAATCTCTGAAAACCCGTCTCGCTCTTTATACAGCCCCGTTAAGCGTGCCGCAGTTTGATCGCCAAGTTCGAAATTTGCCACACCACGTACGCTAGCCCGGCCGAAATTACCAAGGCCCACATCGAGCTTGACAGAATTTTCTTGCTGCGGGGCAACACTAATCAGTTTAATCGCGCCACCATTGGTATTACGTCCATACAGCGTGCCTTGCGGACCACGCAATACCTCCACACGCTCGGTATCAATCAAGTCAACCAAAGCACCGACATTACGCCCAAGATATACACCATCTACATAAATACCGACCCCAGGGTCAACCGCACCACGCGACTCATCATCGCCGACGCCTCGAATCCACACGCGTGACGCACTAGACGTGCCGCCGCCGGTTTGAATGATAGTGTTAGGTACCGAATTCGCAATATCGTTAATATCTAGGATTTGACGAGTTTCAAGCTGCAGTGATCCAAGTGCTGTAACCGCCGCCGGTACTTTCTGGATATTTTCTTCGCGACGCTGCGCCGTCACTACAATCTCATCAAGTGCAATAGCATTCGTCGCATCTTGGGCAAACGTCACATTTTGCGAGGCAAAGACGCTCATTGATGCCGCCAATGCAATAACCGATTTTTTTACTGTGAGATTTTTGGAAAGTGTCTTCATATAATTTTTCTCTTTTCTTAGTGAATTATTCAGCAAAACCAATACTAGCCATTACTTCTTGCTAGCTTACAGAATTTACGCTGATTGTTATAATGTGCTAACAATATAACAATTGCAATAGCCTAGCGTTTAAAAAGATCGAAACATTCCATTTATTGCCAATATATCCAGTGCGTTCCTGACATCTTTTATGACATTTTTTTCCAATGGCTAAAACACATATGAATCAAGAAGCTACCAACTTAATGCAAGGCACAATGTGTAATCAGCAATACTGTACCTCGCTCAACTCCCAAGTAAATACCCTTATTTCTAGACTACTAGCTAGGTATATCGGCCTTTGAAACCCAGAAATGAGATCGAACGGCGGCAAATTCAACCTAATCTGAAATTCATTCGCGCACAGCCGTAATATCTACGTAAAACACTAATTTCTTCCCGACCGCAATACTGCCAAAAAAAGCGGTAAACACCTTTAAACCTAAGTCCTTATTCGACAAGCTAAACATAGACTTAACCCGTAATGCTTTATCGGCGTGACTCATTATTGCTGTTAGCTTAAGCGGCACCTTTCGCTCTTGGATATTAACCACAGCGTCCAACACAGCATTTTCACCATTGAGTTCAAATAACGTTAAATCAACAGTAATGAGTGGATACTTGGCCGCATTTAAAAGCTTTCTCCCGAGCATATTTTTAAGTGTTCCTTTAACAGCTGATTCAGAAATATCATTATTGAACACCTCAGGGAATAACGCACGATCTTCAGGCGAATCAACGATAAAGTCCTCTGGCCGCATACTCAAAACAGCCGTATTAGTATTCAAAGACAAACGACCATTGATATTCTTAATCGCAACTACATGCTGATGCGCTGCAGCCGAGGCAACACCACTTTTATCAGTAATTTGGTAGTCAATATTTTTTGCGCCAACACTAG
>CAZOBR010000011.1:0-4149 GCA_964578035.1 uncultured Gammaproteobacteria bacterium | reverse complement strand
TTTTATCAGTAATGATTCGAATGCTGGACGCGGATGAATCGACTATAAACTCGGTATCCGCATACACTGAATTCGCTGCGAACAAACAAAACACAAAAAAGGCCGACAATTTTACAAAGTTAGTACTAGTTGTGATCATAATTGTACGCAGAGTGAATCGGTTAAAAAGTTCAACTTTTAAATGTAACTACCCGTTAAAACATGACAATTGTAAAGCGATTATTGTCGCCTATTTAATGTATCCACCAAACTATAACAGCTTCATTGTGAGCCCATATTTGCCTTTTTTTGAACATTATTAATTGCTTAACTATTGATACAATGAAACAGCATTAAAATAACGCTCACGCCAAACAAAAGCTTCCTTTAAGGGTAATTTTTTGGTTTAGAATGTAAATCTATAAGCGCCTCAACCAGGACAAATAAATATGCTTAAACAAAGCCTTATATTAGTTTTATCTATACAAGTATTAATGCAACCAATAACTGCGTTCGCACACGATGATGCTAGCCAAAGTGGAATGATCGCCGCCTGTGAACGACTGGTACATTCATACGCGATACATAGGGACTCATTAGACGCGCAAGCGTACGGCGCGCTATTTACTAAAGACGCTACGCTAAGCCTCGCTGGTAAAACGACTAAAGGTCGAGAAAACATAATAAACTCCTTAATCAAACGCGCAAGCAAGTCTATGAACAGGCACCTTACAGGGTCCGTAGTGGTTAAACCTCTGAGTAAAAATGAGGCAAGTGGCATTAGTTATGTAATGGTCTTTAAGGCCGACCCTGAAGAAGCATCACCCAAAGCCCTAACAAATAGTTCTTTTTTTGGTTTTGCCACATATCGGGATATTTTTTCTTATACGCAGGGTAAATGTTTAATTAAACAGCGTACGATCACGATTGATTTTTTAAATAAAGAATAAGTTTTAATCGCACCAGAAAAAAACTATTGCGTAGTGACCATGTAATCTTGAACACTTTAAATAAGGTTCATCTCAGCAAAAAGGAATCAGGTTCAACCGAGGTAGCTATACGAAAGTACACTTTTCAACATTGTGACTTTTTTGTTGATGCTATGATTGTAAGATCGTAAAAAACTGGGCAAATTTTAGCGTGAGCGTCTCACAGCAAACCATTTTAATCATTGATGACCATCGACTTTTCGCCGATGGTTTGACTGTGCTTCTCCAACAGATGGATGATAAGTTAACGGTGACAACCGAATACAACGCACAGTTTGCTCTCACTGACCCAGAACGACTGACCACATACGACCTACTGCTGATCGACGTTAATATGCCAAACTTGAATGGCTTCGATTTTCTGCGCTCTTTGCATAAGCGAGGTATTAACACTAAGGTATTGTTTGTTTCAGCTAGCGAAGAAATACCGGATATTGAACAAGCGATGCGGTTAGGGGCACGTGGTTACATACCCAAAAGTTTACCCTCTAGAGAAATGATTGCCGGAATTCAGCAAGTGCTTAGTGGAGAAATATATTTACCACATTACTGGCGTGACTCCGTAGACTGGTCAGTGTGTAACCCAAAACTTAATGCGCCTAGCAAAAAAAAATTAAGTGTTGCCGGACTCCGCCCAAGGCAGATAGAGGTGCTTGAATTAATGCACCAGGGGCACACTAACAGACGAATCGCGTCGATACTCGGTATTAGTGAGTCTGCAGTAAAATCACACATCTCAATTTTATTTAAAGCACTGAACACCAAAAATAGAACCGCGGCTATCAAGGCCGGCTTGGAGTTAGGTCTGATTTAATCAGCACAAATCAATTTCAACTGTTAATTAATTTCAGCTCTTAATTAATTTCAACTAGGGCCGAAATCTGTTCACGTAGTGTTTCTGCTTGAATTGGTTTATGCATTAACAGCACATTTGCCGATAGCGCTAATTCAATGCGGTCTGTTGCCGTATCGCCCGTAACAACAATCGCAGGAACCTCGTGATTAAGCTCTTCTCGTATACTGTTGATTAGATCAACTCCGTTTTCATTATTTCTCAAGCGAAGGTCACTGATAATTAGGTCTATTGAATCATTGTGCTCGTGAATTAACAAGATAGCCTCTTCACAGTTAGACGCAATCAAGGGCGTGCATCGCCAAGACCGGATCATCATGCGCATGCCGTCACGAATGCTTTGTTCGTCGTCAACGAACAAAATAGCAAGATCACTCACCGCTGGCGCATTCGATTTTTTCTGCAATGGCCGCATCGCAAATTCGCCCTTTGGTAAGCAGAGCGTGACCGAGCTACCTTTGCCCACCTGCGATTCAAAGCGATAGCTAATCTCTTGCAACTCGCACAATCGACGCACTATTGACAAGCCCAAACCAAGCCCCTTGCTGCGGTCTCGCTCAGGGTTATGCAATTGAATAAACTCCGAAAATATGGACTCGATTTTGTCCTCTGGCACCCCTATTCCAGAATCGACGATTGCCAACTCCGTAATATTGCCTATTTCCACACTCTTAATTTTCACAAAACCTTGGGATGTGTATTTCAGTGCATTGCTGAGTAAGTTTCGTACAACGCGTGTAAGCAGCACAGCGTCTGCGTAGACATAATGACGATCATTCACCTCAACAACCAGTTCAAGCCCAGAATCCGCGAACTCTGAGGCAAGTTCTTCCAATAAGCGATCAATCACATGTGCTAACGAAATATGTTGCGGGTAATGGGTCAGAGCGCCCGCGTCCAATCGAGAAATGTCCAATAGACCATGCAAGAGCTCGTTGAGCGCCTGCCCAGACAGTTTGAGTTTATTCACAACTTCAATGTCTGTGACGTTTTCCATTCTCGACTCTAACACGTCGATATATAGGCCCATGGCGTGTAAAGGTTGCCTTAGGTCGTGGCTAGTCGTCGCGAGAAAGTGGCTTTTTTCAGCGTTGGCTTTGTCGGCTTGTCTCTTCTCGTACGTTACTTTTTGCAGCAATTCTTTATTTTCGAATTCCAAGCGCTTTGAATCCACATAATTACGATTCGCAATTCGCCCAAAAACAATCATCACCGATGAATACAGAACAGC
Organism: uncultured Gammaproteobacteria bacterium; assembly: GCA_964578035.1. Classification (GTDB taxonomy): domain Bacteria; phylum Pseudomonadota; class Gammaproteobacteria; order Arenicellales; family Arenicellaceae; genus Arenicella. The sequence goes on along the minus strand of CAZOBR010000011.1, from coordinate 1,097 downwards.
GTAGACGCATATCACAGCGTAAAAACTGCCACCTAAGATTAAATAGCTGAGAACAAAAGCCAAGGTGGCGCAAAGAACAAAGCCGTAGAACTGCGGCAAATAGAGGGTGTTCGATAAAATGGTGACGGAGATGTAACCGGTCAACGCACAGATTAAAAACACGCTGTAAATTGGCGCACTCGGATCTTGGAAAAACAAAGCAGCCGCGCCCCAAGTAGCGCCATTAAGCGCGGACCAAAATGCATGCATCTTGAGTTGCTTGACATAGTTGTGTTGGTGAGTTGAATCAACGCTGAAGGTACGCATGGACCACCAACGCCCCCCTGCCACAACGCACGATACCGTCAGCCATACAATCAACATGGCCCCACCAAATTGTGGCCACAACACAAGCACTAACAAAACGTTTACAAAAATACTGCTCACCACCAATGTGCGCATATTGTTATACAAGGCCTTGGCTTGTTGTATGCCTAAATAATCTTCAAAGGTCATAATGGAATCGCGCAATGATTTTATTTCTCGTACCTACCTAAAGCTTCACTATAATCGAACAACGGTTACCCCGCCATCAAAGCGTGAGAAGGCGGTAATTTTTGCATGTCAGCATTGTATCGTAATCGTGTTTAAACACCTGTTTGAACACTGTGCTCAAGCACAACGCAATCAGTAGCTAAACGTATAAGCCGTCGTGTTGTTTATACTTCACGGCCTTAATTTTGTTTGGCAAAAGTAGGTCAAGATAAAAGAACCAAGTGCTCGCTTTGTGCGCTCGCTTTCTCTTTACAATTTGCTGGCGCTCGCGCTCTAACTGCTCATCAGATAGGTACCTTAACCCCAAAGGGTAGTCTGCCGCATGAATGATTGCCGCGTTCCAATACGCAAGTTCTGGCTTGGGCCTGCCTTGCATCAGGCCGTTAGTTAACATTTTATCGAATAATTGCCGGTGCGAAATTAGCTTAGAGCTTGATAAATTGAGATCCAATACAAACATCGCTTCGGTTTGATCAAACATCTTAACCGAACTCCGCCCGTTGGCACCCAGCTTGACTCCCTCAGGGTAATGCGCGGCCGCCGCCGGGTATTGTGGCTCGTTC
>CAZOBR010000010.1:0-28005 GCA_964578035.1 uncultured Gammaproteobacteria bacterium | reverse complement strand
AGGAATGTGTTTCGGTTTTGATATCTAGAGTCGACGTCTAAAGTTCACTCGGCAACATAGGTGCTTTTATGATTGCTGTAATGATCAACCAAGTCGCTGATTTGCAATAGTATAATGTTTGAACGGTATCGATGCCGCCTGCTTTCGTTGTTGGAGAAATAACGGGGTCGCGTCTTGCCTTTTGCCCTTCGAGATAATCATTTAATTCTAGTAGCGATATGAAGTTAGCAAATATTTCTGTGATCTAGCGCGCTCTGTAAATGCTGATTTAAATGTTTGGGGTGGACTTCAGTCAAAGATACTGAGTCGCACTGCTGGAAATCACGAAATCGTGTAATCGCATCCATAAATGCACTAATAACTAAATCTTTATCAAAACTATGTTGCTCAAAATGCAGAAATTTGATTTCTAAATGCTTAGTTTTTCGATGCGCCTTACAATCCATTCGTCCAACGAACTGATCGCGATAAAGCAGTGGTAAACAAAAGTAGCCATATTGACGTTTGGCTTCAGGCACATAACATTCTATCTGGTACTCATATTGAAAAAGAGCCTTAAGACGTTCACGCTGAATCACGCTATTATCAAATGGCGAGAGTATCAACATGCGATTACTCAACCTAGGCAGCTTTCGTTCAAGCGCTCCAGTTTCTAATATAAATACCTCACCACTGCTTACACGTGCTTGCTCTAGAGCACCAAGCGCTAGCCTTTGTGTTACCAATGATTTCACAGCTTGTCGAAGCTCCGCATTACGACGTAGATAGGTCAAACCTTTGAGTGACGCAAAGCCATGACAACGCAACTGTTGATCTACAATATGCCTTGCAAACTCTTCCATGCTGGGCATTTGAGTGTTTATATCAGATGGCAATACTCGCTCAGTCAAGTCATAGATTTTTTGAAAACCGTCGCGATCACTGACCATTAAATCACCTTGCATATACAACTGTTCAAGGGCTTGTTTGGCGGGTTTCCAATCCCACCAACCATCGCGCTTCGTGGCCTTAGTTTCTAAATCGCGTGATCGCAGTGGACCGTCTGACCGTATCCGCGCTAGAAGCTCAGCCATCAACTTTCTATCTGGGTTTTTATACCAATGAACTTGGCCGTCTCGAATGGCGCGTTTGTACGGTAAAGAAAAACGAAAATCGTCGATGGGTATAAACGCCGCGGCATGAGCCCAATACTCAAAAATATCTCTATCGAGCAACATTTGGTTTGTCATGGCTGGCTTGAACGTAGGCACTCTAGAATGAAAAACATGATGGTGCGCTCTTTCTACCACCGATATGGTGTCGATCTGAACATAGCCGATATGGTTAATCGCCTTACGCGCCCCCGCTAACCCACGCCCATAAGGCTGAGCTTTTAGCAACCCCTGTGCAGCTAGCGCAATACGGCGCAATCGCGCCAATGCTTCAGGGCGTTTGATTTCAATCATACTCATGCTTATTAAAATAACGTCTGTGACAGAAAAAAGACACAAAATCGGTTCATCAAACCATTCTTGCTAAATCGTAGGTGCAGCTAACATCGTTAGCGATATCATCACCATGGTCAAGCTGTAAGTGACGATAGCAAAGGCAAGACGGGCCTCACCACAAATGGCGAATGAACCTTTTACGCCAAACTAAACACCCAATAAGAAATTGCCACTTTGTCGGAGTACTTTTATGAAGTTCTTTTCTCAACCAACTCTAGTCGTCGCATTTGCTTTTACAATCACAATGCTGGCAACTTCACTTGCTCAAGCTGCTGGCGGTGGAGGCGGCGGAGCACCTAGCCAAAGCGCTCCAGCGATTGACATTGTGGAAAAATACAACCAAGGGATAGAGCACTTACAAGCACGGCGCTATAAAAAAGCCCAGCGAGCCTTTCGTAAGATTTTGTCAGTATCTCGCAAAGATCCAAATTCAAACTTCTTCTTAGGCATAGCTTACTACGCCGAGGGTAAAGTAAAAAAAGCACGCAAACCATTTGAGCGAGCTGCGAAATACAAGAAAAATAACGCCGAAGCATTAGGTTATCTTGGCGCTGTTTATACAGAACTCGGCAAACAGGAAAAGGCCAATGAACAGGTCAATAAACTGCAAGCACTGAAAGCCACTTGCCAACAGTGTCGCCACGAAAACGACATCAATACCGCCTTGAAACGGATTGAACAAAGCGCTATCAAATCGCCTCAAGCATCTCTACCACACCGCCTCGCATTACCCCACGCAGCAACGTCATTTACACAAGGGGATCAAGCTTATCTAGCAGCGGTTGAAGAAATAAACCGTGGCAATTATCTACAAGCGCTAGAATCATTGGCTCAATCAGCACAAGTCTTTGGCCCTCACCCCGATGTGCTAACTTACCAAGGCTTTGCAAACCGTAAACTGGGTAATCATGAAAAAGCCTTACACTATTACCAGCAAGCATTGGCCATTGATACTAATCACCGTGGCGCAAATGAATACCTAGGTGAATATTATGTTGAAGTTGGTGATCTAGATTCAGCTCGTCAACAATTAGCCAAGCTTGATTCTATTTGTAATTTTGGTTGTGAAGAAGCTGAGGAATTGCGTCGTTGGATTCATTCCGCCGAATCATAAACTATCACACTACTCAGTGTATTGTTTGTGTGATCTTGCTGCTCTTATTTGGCAGCGCCTTTGCCAAACAAGAGCAGCAAGGTGAATTGCTAAGTGAGTCCTTGCCCGAACTACGCTGGCTTGGCAATGACGTCGATAAAGTAGCTGCACTAACACAACAACCAACTGAGTGCTTAAACCCCAAAGCTCCAAAAACGGCTTTAGCTGGCCGCTTAGCGTTTGCCAGCCCGGCCTTGCTGGGTGGGCAAGCTGCACGATTAGGCTTGTCCTGCGCTTCTTGTCACCCCGCGGCTCGCAATAATCCACACTTTTTTATTGCTGGTATCTCAGGGACGAATGGCACAGCCGATGTCACGCATAGTTTTTTTAGTAGCACTGGTGGAAATCAAGAAATGAACCCAACCCACATTCCAGACCTAGCAAATCTCTCACAAAATACCATTAAAGACCGACGTTCAGTACAATTCACCAAAAAGCTACGACAACTGATTGAAGTTGAGTTCGATGGACAAGCCGCCCCAACAAACGTGCTAAGCGCCATACAAGACTATTTGTTGCATACAGATCTTACTTTTTGCGATCAAGAAAATGCCATGCAGACAATTAAATTAGCACAAGATTGGCAAGACTTACTTGCAACCGTTGAGATTATCCAAGACAGTAATCTAGAGATAGATGCTAATTTCTATACCCGCGTCGCACGCCAGCAACTTGAAACAATCTACCACCGCTACTTCTTAGCAGACAACACAAGCATTAACCAAGGCTTGATTAGGTTAAGTCGACTGTTACAGAGCTTCACAACACAATACCCAACACAACAAGCCAAAACAAAAAAACGCAAACAACAGTTCAAACAATGGCAACAACAAGCTCAACGATTGCACCGTTTGTTACAGCAAAAAGAAAAAAATTCAGGCTATAACGCAAATGTGTTAAGACCATTAATCAACGCACAACTAAAGCACTGAGCGTAAACTAGACACAAGGTGCTCTCTTACTTGCCAACTAAAATATCACCCACGACGAAAAAAGGCATAAAAACTGTTCCACCGAAATACCCATACAAAATCCGTAACAGTCAAAAAACAGCGCCCGCGGCAGAGTTAAGAAGACATAAAAATCGTTTCGTCGAAATATCCTTATAAAATCCGTAACAGTCAAAAATAAAAAACCCCACTTATATTCTTATTAGATGCGGGGTTTTTTATTTTTTATGAGAGTGCTATTAGCTGCACTTATCCTCACTCCTAGGCGACTTGGGCTTTGCCTTCGTCTGCAAAGGAATGTACTGCATATTGATATGAATGTCTAATGATTTATAACTTTTTGTTAACACAGTTATAACCTTGAGTCATGAGATAGAGCCTATATGGCTTACGGAAGGATTTCTCTATCGAAAGTAGCGGTAAAAATGAGCTTATAGCGCCTTTAAAGACCTCGCATAATTAGGCCTGCTAGCTATAATAGCGTGCTGAACATAAGCGGCGGATAACCCGCTCATTTTACTCTGTGGGATACAAACAATGAGTAGCGTATTAAGCTTTCAAGACTTAATTTTGCGTTTGCAACAATTTTGGGCTGATAACGGCTGCGTGATTATGCAACCAATCGACCAAGAAGTCGGTGCAGGCACATTTCATACACCCACCTTTTTGGGTGCGATTGGCCCAGAGCCAATGAATGCTGCCTACGTGCAGCCCTCACGTCGCCCAACAGATGGCCGCTATGGTGAAAACCCAAATCGCTTACAGCATTACTTTCAATATCAGGTAATACTCAAACCTTCTCCCGATAATATTCAAGAGCTGTATCTTGAGTCACTACGCGTGCTCGGTATAGACATGCTGTGTGACGATGTACGCTTTGTAGAAGACAATTGGGAGTCACCAACAATTGGGGCCTGGGGCCTTGGTTGGGAAGTTTGGCTTAACGGCATGGAAGTTACGCAGTTCACGTACTTTCAGCAAGTTGGCGGTTTGGACTGTCGCCCAGTAACTGGCGAGATCACTTACGGCTTAGAGCGAATCGCGATGTACTTGCAAGGCGTAGACAGTATCTATGACCTAAAGTGGACTGACGGTTTTACCTATGGTGATATTTATCATCAGAATGAAGTCGAGCAATCAACTTACAACTTCGAGCACGCAGATATTGATGAGCTGTTTCATTTCTTTAATGCCTGCGAAAAAGAAGGCCATTACTTGCTTGAACAAAAACTACCATTACCTGCTTACGAAAAAATGCTCAAAGCATCACACAGTTTTAATCTACTCGATGCGCGTCATGCCATTGGTGTGACCGAACGCGCACGCTACATCGGCCGTATCCGCAACTTAGCCAAAGGTGTGGCGCAAGGTTATTACGATTCGCGTGAAGCGTTAGGCTTCCCAAGAGGTAAAGAACTTACCGAGGGTGCAGCATGAACACCCAACAAACATTACTAATTGAACTCGGCACTGAAGAACTGCCACCAAAAGCGCTGAAACCACTAAGCGATGCATTCACTAAAGAACTTTTAAATGGCTTACTCGAAGCGCAGTTGATTGGCACAGCTGACAACGCACAAGCTTTTGCGGCACCTCGCCGCTTGGCTCTGTCCGTGCCAGAAGTGATTAATGCGCAACCAGACCAAGTGATTGAACGCCGCGGGCCAGCCATTCAAGCTGCGTTCAAAGACGACGGCGAGCCAACACCGGCAGCAATGGGTTTTGCTAAATCCTGTGGCGTTGACGTGGCTGATTTAGCGCGGCTTAAAACCGATAAAGGTGAGTGGCTTAGTTATTCTTTAGATGAAAAAGGCAAACCGATCGGAGAGTTATTGCCAAACATTATTGATCAAGCGATCAAGCGCTTACCCATTCCAAAGCGCATGCGTTGGGGTGATAGCAGCGCTGAATTTGTACGCCCAGTAAAATGGTTGATTGTGATGCATGGCGATAACGTAATTCCTGCAACGGTATTGGGTATTGAGTCCGCTAATACTTCGCGCGGCCATCGCTTTCACAGTGACGGCGAACTGCATATTAAACATGCCGACGATTACGAAAGCATATTGCTGGATCAAGGCCACGTACTTGCGGACTTTAGTAAACGCCAGAGCATGATTGCTGAACAAGTTAATGCATTAGTTGAACAAGTCGGCGGGCGCATTGAACAAGACCAAGCGCTGCTTGACGAAGTCACAGGGCTGGTTGAATACCCAACAGCGTTGTTGGGCAGCTTTGACAATGACTTTTTACAAGTACCGCAAGAGTGTTTGGTGTCATCCATGCGGGATCACCAAAAGTATTTTCACGTGGTTGATAATGATGGCAAACTATTGCCGCACTTCATTACTGTCAGCAATATCCAAAGCTCTAACCCTGAGCGAGTTCAACAAGGTAATGAACGCGTTTTGCGTGCGCGACTTTCAGATGCACAGTTCTTTTGGGAAACCGATCAAAAAATCAAACTGGCTGACCGCGTTGAGAAACTCGACAGTGTGTTGTTCCACGTTAAGTTAGGCAGCGTATTAGACAAAACCAAACGCCTACAAACCTTAGCGGGTAAATTGACCAGCGCAATGGGTGGCAATGTAACGATTGCGGAGCGCGGCGCTCTACTCGCCAAAGCAGATTTAGTGTCAGACATGGTGGGTGAATTCGATGAGCTACAAGGCATTATGGGACACTACTACGCAGATCGTGATGGTGAACCAAGCTTAGTTGGTCAGTGCGTTGAGCAACATTACTGGCCAAAATTTGCCGGTGATCAACTGCCCATCAGTGCCGAAGCGCAAGCAGTGGCGCTAGCAGACAAACTCGACAGTTTAGTCGGCATTTATGGGTCTGGTGAAGTCCCAACGGGTGATAAGGACCCCTATGCACTGCGCCGAGCGTCGTTGAGTATTTTGCGTATTTTGATTGAACAACAACGCAACCTAAACTTAAGTGATTTAGTTGCAATGGCCAGCGAGGTATACGAGACACAGCAAAGCATTACCATTGCGGCGGATGTTCAACAAAACATTGTTGATTTTATTCGTGGCCGTTTAACGGCGTTTTATCAAAGCCAAGATATTGCCACAAACACCATCAACGCCGTTATGGCTCGCGAGCCTGACAGCCCACTTGATTTTGAACATCGAGTTAAAGCAGTACATGCCTTCGGCGAACTCAATGAGGCAAGTGATCTTGCGGCAGCAAACAAACGCATCAGCAATATTCTTAAAAAACAGAGCCACACAGATGAGCAAACTGTTAATAGCGATTTATTGACTGAAAAGGCAGAACAAGATTTACACGCGGCAATTGTGTCGATAGAACAAGACTGCGTTAGTCTATTTGACAAGGGTGATTACGCAGGTGGCTTACAAAAGCTCGCTACATTACGGACGCCCGTGGATAATTTCTTTGAACATGTAATGGTTATGAGTGATGACCTGGCAGAACAGCGAAACCGATTGGCGTTATTAACTCGATTGCAGAACTTATTTTTGCGAGTGGCAGACATTGCGTTGCTGCAAGCCTAACATAACTGACCACTAACATAAGCCACGCACAATGAAACTTCTCATTCTCGACCGTGACGGTGTGATTAATCACGAATCGCCCGACTTCATAAAATCACCCGAAGAATGGCAGCCAATTAAAGGCAGCTTAGAGGCCATTGCGCGATTATCTCAAGCAGGCTATGACATTGTTGTTATCACCAACCAATCAGGCATTGGGCGGGGTTACTTTAGTGCCGACACACTTGGGCAGATCCATGTGCGAATGATTGATTATGTACGTCAGTTTGGCGGCAAAATCCAAAGCATTTTATTTTGCCCACATATGGCCGAAGATAATTGCGATTGCCGAAAACCAAAAGACGGCTTGTATCAAGAATTAGCCAGAAGACTGAATGTGTCGTTTCAAGATATTGTTTCTGTTGGCGATTCATTGCGCGACCTACAAGCAGCGCAAACAGCTGGCGCAACACCGGTACTAGTTAAAACGGGTAATGGCAAAAAAACACTAAAAGAAATCAACAAAAATCCAGATTTAGCGCTTAGCGATACACCTGTTTTCGATAACCTCGCACAAGTGGCGGAAGCCATATTAAGTGATAAAATATAATTTTTATACTTAGATAACGCTCGAATGATTTACCTACGTACAATTCTGTTTTACCTCGGGGAAGCGTTGAGCACTATCCCGTTTTTATTTATTTCTTTGATCGCTTTGCCAATGCCGCCGCACCCTCGCTCGGCACTGATTGCCGGCTGGGCGCACTTTGTCACTTGGTGGCTTAAAGTGACAGTTGGCATAAAGCATGAAGTTATTAACCCTGAAAACATACCGGCTGAACCTTGCGTGTTTGCCTGTAATCATCAATCGACTTGGGAAACAATCACCACCCAAACTTTTCTACCTGCCTTAGCTTGGGTATTAAAAAAAGAGTTATTACGTATTCCGTTTTTTGGTTGGGGCTTATGGGCGAGTCGACCCATTGCCATTGACCGTAAAGACAGTAAAAACGCACTCGACCAAGTGGTTGAACAAGGCATTGACAAAATTGCCGAAGGTCGACATGTATTGATTTTTCCACAAGGCACGCGCACGCCGTATGGAAAGCCTGGACGATATAAAAAAGGCGCCGCAAAACTTGCATTAGCGGCCAATGTGCCAGTTGTGCCCATAGCACATAATGCCGGTAAATATTGGTCGAATACTAGCTGGTGGCTAAAGCCGGGTACGATCACTTGCATTATCGGGCCGGAAATTCCAGTAGTTGGCAAGACACAAGAAACGATTACAAGCGAAATTCAGAATTGGATTGAATCTCAAGATTTATAAGAAAAATTTAAAATGTGATATAACCGTTGTAATTGTTATATACGCCACCTAAGGCCATTAACGAAAGGCCACAAACAAAGTGCAATCTAGGGGCAACATGAGCGACATAAATACATTAAAGAAACTCAACGGCATACCTGTTGACGAAGCTGCTGAAAGCACTGCGACTGAAAGCGCAACTCAAGCTGCGCCAGAAATAATAGACTTCACCAGCCAACTTCCCTCATTTGCGGATCTTTTACCAGAAAAGCTTTTGCCTTATTGGGGGCTGATTCAACAATACCCCATTCTTGAAGCTGGCGTTATTCTGTCGTTCTTTTGGATTCTGGCCTACGTTATCCGACGCTATGTTTTGAGCCTGATTGGCCGTTTAACTGATCATACTGAAAGTGATTTAGACGACTATATATTCGATCAATTACGCTCACCTATTTTCAATGCCGTTATTTTAATTGGCATCATCATTGCAACAAAATCAGCTGGGATTGTCGATGGTGTCGCCAGTTATATCACACCTATTTGTTTATCTTTCATTGTGCTGATCGCAATGCGGGCAGCAATGAATGTGAGCTCAACGGTTATTACTGCGTTTTCTCGTAGCAAAAATAAATTCAAGAACATTGATGCCCGTACTGAACCGCTATTAATCATTACCGCCAAACTACTGTCTGTTTTAATTGGCGCTTATATCATTTTAGTTATTTGGGGCATTAACCCTGTTGGCTTATTGGCCTCTGCTGGTATCGTTGGTATCGCCTTTGGTTTTGCTGCCAAAGACACTTTAGCGAATTTATTTTCTGGCATTTTTATCTTAGCTGATCGACCTTATAAGCTAGGTGATTATGTTAATTTAGCCAGCGGTGAACGTGGCAAAATCACCTATATTGGCATTCGAAGCACACGCTTAATGACCCGTGACGATATTGAAATCACTGTACCGAACGGTGTAATTGGTAATGAAAAAGTCGTTAACGAGAGTGGCGGCCCAGAACAAAAGATGCGTATTCGCATTCCTCTACAGTGCGCTTATGAGTCAGATTTAAATGAAGTCCATGATGTGCTTATGGCGGTGGCCGATGCTGAACCTGAAATTTGCAAATACCCAACTGCCAGAGTTCGTTTTAGAGGCTTTGCTGATAGCGGCATTAATGTTGAGTTGCTCGGTTGGATTAATCGCCCCGAAGATCGCGGACGCTTAAAGCATGTTCTTTTTATGGCGATTCACCAAGCGTTTAAAGATAACGATATTGAGATTCCGTACCCGCGTTACATGATGCTTAACCCGCCTGAAGACTAAGCAAAACTTATTTTAATTTAGCCGATCAACGTCAGACCTACTTTCGTCAAACTCACTTTCGTCGTGTTGATCAGGCGAGCGAATTTGCACTACATAGCATCCTAACAGGCTGGCAAAAAACACAATGGGTATGCCAAACAGTAGCGTGAATTGAATGCTTAAGGCATTCGCAGATTGGTCTAACACCGCACTCACGCAAAAAATCATAATAGTAACGGCTACTGCGCTTATCCATTTTCGTGTGAACCAGTAAATACCAACCCCAAACAAAAACGCCAACACAAATAAGACAGCAAATATCATTTCAGCAGTTTACTCTAAAACTCGATATTTAACCCGTAGACTATAGAATATAGCGCGCGTAGTCTTCGTCTTCTGCTAACTCGTCTAAGTGTTGATTCACGTAATCCTGATCGATCATTACTGAATCACCATAACGATCACTCGCTTCAAACGAAATGGTTTCCAATAAGCGCTCAAGCATTGTGTGTAAGCGGCGCGCGCCAATGTTTTCTGTGCTTTCGTTTACTTGCCAGGCGAGCTCAGCAATACGGCGTATCCCGTTTTCAGTGAAGTTTAAACCGACATTTTCCGTTTGCATTAATGCCGCATATTGCTCGGTTAATGAGGCATCAGGCTCTGTTAGAATCCGTGTAAAGTCATCTACAGTTAAGGCGGCTAATTCAACCCGAATAGGCATACGGCCTTGCAACTCTGGAATTAAGTCTGATGGCTTGGATAGCTGAAATGCGCCAGAGCCAATAAACAAAATATGGTCTGTCTTAACCATTCCGTGTTTGGTGGATATGGTACTGCCCTCAACGAGTGGTAGCAAATCGCGCTGCACACCTTCACGTGATACATCTGGGCTTTTGCTGCCTTCCGAACGGCCAACAATTTTGTCTATTTCATCAATAAACACAATGCCATTATTTTCTAGACGTTGAATCGCGTTGTGCTTGATGTCTTCTTCGTTAACCAGTTTTGCCGCTTCTTCTTCAATCAAAACTTTTAACGCTTCTTTTATTGGCATTTTACGGCTCTGTTTTTTATCACCACCGATGTTTTTCATCATGCCTTGTAACTGGCTGGTGAGTTCTTCCATGCCTTGCGGGCCAAAGATTTCAACACCCGCGGTATTTGCTGCAACATCAACTTCAATCTCTTTGTCATCAAGATCGCCTTCGCGTAATTTTTTACGAAACTTTTGTCGCGCTGGGCCGTCTTCCGAAGACGATTCACTGGTAAAACCAACATCACGTGCAGGTGGCAAAAGTATATCTAAAATACGTTCTTCAGCAGCATCTTCAGCACGGCGCTGCATTTTTTTCATTTCGGTTTCGCGTTGCCCTTTAACCGCAATATCCGCCAAATCACGAATAATAGAATCCACTTCGCGACCGACATAGCCGACTTCAGTGAACTTAGTTGCCTCAACCTTAATAAACGGTGCATCGGCCAAATTTGCTAGGCGGCGGGCAATTTCCGTTTTGCCGACACCAGTTGGCCCAATCATTAAAATATTCTTAGGTGTGATTTCATGACGAAGCTGTTCGTCTTGCACTTGGGTTCGACGCCAACGGTTGCGTAATGCAATCGCGACGGCTCGTTTGGCATCGGCTTGACCAACAATGTGTTTATCAAGTTCTTGCACAATTTCACGTGGAGTCATTTCACTCATACTGTTTGTTCCCATGTTAAATATCCAGCTCTTCAATGGTGAGGTTGCGATTAGTATAAATACAAATGTCTGCCGCTATGTTTAATGATGCTTCAACAATGTCGCGTGCACCCATCTCTGTGTTTGCAACCAATGCTCGCGCAGCAGATTCAGCAAACGAGCCACCTGAGCCAATCGCCATAACCCCACCTTCAGGCTCAATGACATCGCCATTACCAGAAATTACATAAGAAGAATCTTTATCTGCCACACAAAGCAAGGCTTCAAGTTTGCGCAACATACGATCGGTTCGCCATTCTTTGGCTAACTCCACCGCAGCCTTCGTTAGAATGCCTTGATGCTTAGCAAGCTTAGCGTCAAACAATTCAAATAAAGTAAATGCATCAGCGGTACTACCCGCAAAGCCTGCAATGACCTCACCTTTGTACAAACGGCGAACTTTACGTGCATTACCTTTCATCACGGTATTACCCAATGACACTTGACCATCACCGCCGATCACAACTTGATTACCGCGGCGCACAGATAAAATGGTGGTTCCTCTAAATTCTGGCATAAGATTTTTACATTATTGGTTTAAGCACTATTTTTGGTGGCTTATTTGATTATTTCAATGGGGGCTCAGTCTTTATATCTTACCTTGAACAGTTTCGTGACGTTTTAGGTATGTGTTGTTTTGTGCAATCGATTGATTAGATCCTTCCTCGCTACGCTCGTCTGGATGACGAGATATAGGTCGCACCGCCTGGATATGCAAGTGAGAGAAAGTCGTTTGGATGATGCCGCTGACAGAGCCGCCTAGGTGACGGAATATGGAGGTTCGTTTGGACGATAAAATTAAAGCCTCATCAGGATGTCAAAAACCCAGTCATCCAGAGCCGCAGGCGAAGGATCTTTTTAGATAACTACTCAGCTAACCAAACAAAGCTCCAACTACTTAATAATTTTTAAGTGCGAATTGCTCTTCTTCGGCTTTGTTTTGGTATTAAGTGGGGTTGGCTCTTTCGGCGCTGGTGGCGGCAGATCTGGGTCTGGTTCGCTACCTGTCTCGCCGTCTTCAAAAAAGATACCTTGTGAGTTTTCCCGTGCAAAAATAGCAACAACACCATCAATCGGAATAAAAATGTCTTGTTCAACGCCGCTAAAGCGCGCTGAAAAACTTAAACATTCATTATCCATAACATGTAACTGCACTGCCGATGAGCTTATGTTTAACACAATTTGCCCATCCACCACATGCGCTTGCGGTACTTCCACACCTTCAACATTGGCATCTACTAATACCTGTGGCGTAAATCCGTTATCTTCAGCCCATTCAAAAATTGCGCGCAGCAAATAGGGTTTAGTTGATGTCATTCTTATCTAAAAGAGAGGCTCGCGATACGGCTTTTTATAAGCAACGAATACAATCAGGTCACTAAGCGCAATTACTTAGAATCCTCGTAAATCGCGCTCTGTATCACTTAGGCTTGCTTGAAAAGCGTCGCGGGCAAACAGTTTTTCGCCATACTCTTCAACCACCAATGCTTGCTTTGGCAATACAATATTCATTGACGGAAGACGCCATAATAACGCAGCAAATATTACATCGAGCAATGAGTACTCTTCGCCCATGGCATATTCTTGCTCTGCGAATAGCGGCGAAACCGCAATTAGGCCATCGCGTACAACTTTATGCGCTTCTTTATTCTTCTTATCTTCTTGCAACGCATAAATTGAATCCATCCAATCACGGCGCAAACGCATAATCATTAAACGCTGCTTGGCACGTGACACTGGATCAACTGGCATTAATGGCGGATGCGGTAAGCGTTCATCAAGGTACTCATTAATGATGAACGGATCGTACAAAATCAAATCACGGTCAACAAGGGTTGGCGTTTCATAGTAAGGATTGAATTCAGCCAATTCTTGACAAGTATCTGTAGGGTCGGTGTAGACCACTTCACATTCAATATCTTTCTCTTGCAGCACAATACGGCAAGCATGACTCAACACGCAGTCGGTACCAGAATAAAGCGTCATAATAGAGCGCCTGGTGGCTTGTGTGTTCATGATCATAATGTTTCCTTTAATTTGTTTAGGATAAGCAATTAAAACCACGGCGCAAACAATAGTTTGCGCCGTGGTTTTATAGGGAATTAGGCGTTAAGTCCAAATATTAATGAACGTCGCGCCAGTATTCTTTTTTCAATAAGTAAGCCAACATCATCAAAAGAATAACGAAGGTAATCGAGTAAACTCCCATTGATGTACGCTTTAACTGGGCAGGTTCTGCTAAGTAAGCCAAGAACGCAGTTAAGTCTGTCATTGCAACATCAAACTCATCTGGCGTCATTTTACCTGGATGCTGTATTTCGAATATCGCATCGCCCACAATACGCTGTGAATCCGTTAAACCCGCCGCTGTACGTGGATCGTCTGATGCTAGGCTCTCTTTATCGACCTTGCCAACTAAGCGCTGTACGCCTTGCAATTCATACATGGCATGTGGCATTGCAACATTTTCAAACAAAGAATTATTCCAACCGCTTGGGCTAGATTCATCGAGATAGAAACCACGCAAATACGTGTATACCCAGTTCGGCTTGCGCACACGTGACACTAACGTTAGATCAGGCGGTGTTACACCAAACCAACGCTTAGAGTCTTCGGCGGGCATGGTTGTTTGCATTAAGTCACCGGTTTTCTCAGTGGTGAACATCAAGTTTTCTTTGAGCAGCGCAACTGGAATCTCTAAATCTTCGGCAACACGGTTATAACGCGCATAACTCGCACTGTGACAAGACAAACAATAGTTAACAAACAACTTAGCACCGTTTTGTAACGACGCTTTGTCATTCATGTTCATGTGAACGGTATCTTTAGCCTCATTACCACCCGCCGCGAATGTTACCGTTGATAACATTGACGAAATGAATGCGCCCATTAAAAGTACAATTAATTTTTTCATATTACTATCCTCTTAATGTTCGTCAGACGTTACGCGATCTGGCAATGGCTTAGTTTTACCAATGCTGGTAAACCAAGGCATTAACGCGAAGAACGTGAAGTAAATCACTGTGCAAATCTGTGCTGTTAAGGTGCGAAGATCTGTTACGGACTTCATGCCTAAGTAACCTAAGACAAAAAAGGCAATCAAGAACAATACCAACGCAACTTTAAATGGCATGCTGCGGTAACGAATTGACAAGACTGGCGAACGATCTAACCAAGGTAATAAGAAGAAGCACACAATGGCGGCAGCCATTAAGATAACACCCCAAGCCTTACCAGAACCAAAATACAGGCCAGCAAAAATGCAGGCTGCAAGAATGGTTAATGCGGCTTTTAACTTAATGTCAATCTTTGCCAACACCCACATCAAAACGGTGACACCAACCGTAATAAACATCATTACTTGTAAGAGTGATGTTGTACTCGCACGTAAGATTGAGTAGAACGGCGTGAAATACCAAAGCGGCACAATATCCGGCGGTGTTTGCAACGGGTTAGCTGGCGCAAAGTTGTCCTTTTCTAGGAAGATGCCGCCTAAATCAGGCGCAAAGAAAATAACCCCTAAATAAATGATCAAGAAACCACACACACCGACAATATCTTTGACCGTGTAGTACGGGTGGAACGGAATGCCGTCTAGCGGTTTACCATCTTCATCAAGATTGTCGTAAATATCGATGCCATCTGGGTTATTTGAGCCAACTTGGTGTAACGCAACTAAGTGCAAAAAGACCAAAGCAACCAAAATGAGTGGCAACAAGATAACGTGGAATGCAAAGAAACGGTTCAATGTGGCGTCTGAGATAACAAAGTCACCACGAATCCACTCGGTTAGCATTGGGCCAAAATATGGGATTACGTCGAACAATGAAATAATCACCTGTGCACCCCAGTAAGACATATTACCCCAAGGTAACAAGTAACCCATGAATGCTTCTGCCATCAGTGCAACAAAGATCACACAACCGATCAACCATACTAATTCGCGTGGCTCACGGTGCGAACCGTAGATAACACCACGAAACATGTGTAAGTAAATGACTACAAAGAATGCCGAGGCACCCGTTGAGTGCATATAGCGCACCAGCCAACCAAATGGCACATCACGCATAATGTATTCGACCGACGCAAACGCGAGTGCAGCATCTGGCTTGTAGTGCATGGTCAAGAAGATGCCAGTTAAAATTTGGATAACCAACAACAAAATAGCAAGCGAACCAAAGTAATACCAAAAGTTGAAGTTCTTTGGCGCCATATATTCGGCCAAATGCTCATTCCAAACTTTTGTAACAGGTAGACGTTTATCTACCCACTCCATAAAAGTGTTGGCACTTTTATGATTGTCGTGACGATGAATAGCCATTATGCAGCCCCTCTTGCGTCATCTTCGCCGATGACGATGACGTTACCGTTGTATGAATAAGGTGGTACTTCCATATTTGTGGTTGCTGGAACGTCTTTATAAACGCGGCCAGCTAAATCAAATTTAGAACCATGACATGGGCAGAAAAAGCCGCCTTGCGAGTCGTCACCCATTTCCGGGTCAGGACCGATGGCGAGTTTTTCTACCGGTGAGCAACCAAGGTGCGTACACACACCAAGCATTACCAGCATTTCGGCATAATCCGTGTCGGCACGTTGGTTATTTTGTGCATAAGCTGGCTGTACGCTGGCCAATGAATCGGGGTCGGCCAAATTGTCTTTAATCACGTCTAGGCCCGTCATCATTTCAGACGTGCGCTTTAGCAACACAACTGGTTTACCACGCCATTCAATTTTGACCATTTGGCCATCTTGAATACGTGAAAAATCATATTCTACTGGTGCGCCGGCGTTTTTAGCACGCTCACTCGGTGACATGCTCATGACAAATGGCGTGACCGCAAAGCCTGCGCCTATTGCCCCAAAACCGGCCGTAATGCCAGTAAGAAAACGGCGACGTTTCTGATCTTCAACACTCGTATCTTCAATTGTGTCGTTAACGTGGTTATCAGCCATAGCTGGTCCTCATTGGTTACTAATTTGTTGCTTATTTTTATTACAAAAACAGTTATCTAGGTAAACTATTTAACGAATTAAATAGTACTAGAAACACTGTTCGCTTAATTGGGTCGCGATTGTACCAGATGTGTCAAGTTTTTTGGCTTTTTCAGGCTATAAACGGTGGTTTTTTTGACTAAAAAACTGTTTTTTCGATTATCTGGCTTAAAGCAAAACACTAACCAAGCAAAGCCCGCATTGCCGCCAAGTGGGCAGCGCCGACTTCTTCTTGTTTTGCTGGATCTTTAGCTAGCTTCTCTTCCCACACAATATGCTCAGGGTCTAACTCATCCAAAAAGCGACTAGGCGAACAGTCTATTTGCTCACCAAAGCGTTTACGCTTTTTAGCATAAGACAGTGTCAATTCGTGTTGCGCGCGCGTTATACCCACATAGAACAAACGCCGCTCCTCATCGACCATGTCGTCTTCGATGCTGGCGCGGTGCGGTAAAATCTCTTCTTCCATGCCGACAATCGTGACATGCGGAAACTCTAAGCCTTTAGCCGCATGCAAGGTCATTAAAGACACCACATTCGAATCGGTATCATCTTCATTTTTTTCAAGAATACCCATTAAGCTGATTTCAGACACAACGTCTTCAAGCGTTCTATCTTCGCCTTTTTTGGCAATGGATTGAATCCAGCGCAAGAGATCTTCGACATTGCGCCAACGCATCTCAGCTTGTTCAGGACTGGCGCTTTGCTTAGCAATCCAATCTTGATAAGCAATATCTTCTAACAAATCATCAATCGTTTTAATCGGCGATTGATGTTGCGATCGCTCAATCAAACTACTCAACCAATGCTCAAATTGCTTAATTGACGCTTGGCGCTTTGGCGTTAGGTGTTCGTGTAAGCGAAAACTACTGATTGCAGCAAATAAGCTACCGCCGATTTCGTGTTCGCTTTCAAGCTTCGCGACGTCGGCTAAGGCCTCTAGCGTACTCGCACCAATACCGCGCCGCGGCGTGTTTATCGCTCGAATAAAGGCGTTGTCATCTGACGTGTTGGTTAACAAACGCAGGTAAGCCATAATATCTTTGATTTCAGAGCGATCAAAAAACGATAAGCCACCGCTTAAATAATACGGAATGTGCATTTCCCGCAGCTTTTGTTCCAGCATTCGGGATTGGTGATTACCGCGATATAAAATGGCGTAATCACTGTAAGGTTTTTGATGTTGAAAGCGATGCTGCATAAGACCCGCAACGACTTTTTCGGCTTCACGCTCGTCATCGTCCGCGGCGATGATCGTAATCGGATCGCCAAAACCGAGCTCACTCCACAAACGTTTTTCAAATGGTCGCGGGTTATTTTGAATCACGTGATTGGCGAGCTCTAAAATGCGCCCCATCGAACGATAGTTTTGCTCTAGCTTGACCAACTCTAAGCTGGGGAAATCGGTTTGCAGTTGCACCAAGTTTTCAGGTTGCGCACCACGCCAAGCATAAATAGATTGATCGTCATCACCCACTGCGGTTAAACCATCGCCTTGTGTGCCACCAACTAGGGTTTTAACCAGTGTGTACTGTGCGGTATTGGTATCTTGGTATTCATCTACTAACAAGTAACGTACACGGTTCTGCCATTTAATACGCAGGTTGTCGAACTGCTGCAATACTTGATTTGGCAAATACAGCATGTCGTCCAAATCGACTGCATTACAAGCTTGTAAGTACCGCTCATACTTGGCGTAGACTTTGGCCGCTGCGACTTCGGTTGGGTTCGTCATCGCCAAACGTTCGGCTTGCAATGGTGTAATTAACTCATTCTTCCAACTTGAAATTTGGTTGCGCACACGATCAACCAAGCCATTGTCATCTAGATCTGCTTTAAGTAGCTCACGCACCACAAACAATGAGTCAGCGGGGTCGAAGATTGAAAAGCCTGGCTTACGACCCGATGCTTCGACTTCCTCGCGCAAAATCGACATACCAAGACTGTGAAAAGTGGAAATCGTTAACCCGCGAGTTACGTCTGAGCTTAATAGCTCAGTAACACGCTCCTTCATTTCGCGTGCGGCTTTGTTGGTAAACGTTACTGCGTAAATATTCTTGGGGTTAACCTGTTTTTGGCTGAGCAACCAAGCGATTTTATACGTAATTACACGGGTTTTACCGCTGCCTGCACCGGCGAGCACCAACATAGGTCGGGAACAATCTTGCACCGCAGCACGCTGTTGGGGGTTGAGTTGTTGAAACACTGAAGAAACGGCCGCCTAAGAAAGTGAAAATACCTGCTTACAAGTTTACGGCCTTAACGAACGAAACAAAAGAAACTTTGTTCGCGGATTGAATATTTTTATGGCTTATCGGGCACGTCCGACAATTCACCAGCAATAATCTCTTTGAGTGCATAATAAGAAGGCATTTTACGCAAGCTTCCTTGTCGATGATCCACCAAACCATAACCTGGATTAATCAACTGCCACCAATAGACTTTGTCAACCCAACCCGTTTGCCACGCTATTTGGTAATACCATTTTAGGTATTTGGCTTGTGTCTCTTCGTCAACTGTTCGAGTAGGATTACCTGAATTTGGTGTGTAAGGTTTGGTATTGAGTAACGGCCAATTGGTTTCGGTAATCCATAAGCTGTCATCGCAACGGTTGGATAATTTAGTCATGGCTTTAGCCAAACGCAATTTATTTTCCAAATCGAATATGCCGTATTGCGTGCCATACGGCGAATGACGACGATTTACATACAATAAGGCCGCATTGGCTTGAAGATGAAATTTGCGAAAGTTCCACAAGGTCCGCCAACTGACTAAGGGTTCAAAATCAATCACCGAAGAACCGAGTAACGTTAAGTCACTAAACTCACTGCGTAACTGCTCAACGTACTCTTGCAAATCGAGCGCTTGTCCCGAGTGCGCACAGCCCCATTTGGTACGATTAATCGCATTACCGACCCAAAACGTTTTAGTAATATGCTGCGTGGCTTGAATAATGTCTGCGACCTGACGTTGCCATTGCCCAAGATTGGTCACACTGTCACGGCTTTGCAGAATATTGATCACAAACGTCTGCTTAGGAAACAACTCTAAAAAGCGCACATAAGTATCAAGCGCCGCCACATCCCAACTTGGAATGCGCATCAAGAGTTGTTGCACACCCAGCTCTTCAACCATTTCAAGCATTGCTGACTGATATTCAACATCGGGCGCAATACTCAAACCAACAAAGTCATTGGCAGGGATGTTGGCAGACTGCTTTTTTAGCACTAAATATTGGTAAGTAATTGCCGGTAAGCCAAGCAAATTGGCAGCAGCAACTTTGGAGTATTCCAACACATTACCCAAACCAGAACGAGGCTTGTCTTCGTCTCGCATTTTATAGGGCTGGCAAGAATAAGGGTCCCACCAATCGGGCTGGTTTTGCATGCTTGGGTGTTATAGGAAATTTAGACTGCCAACATTATCCGAGCATACGCGGTCAACAGCAAGTGCAATGTGATTTTGTATCTTGACGTGCTGACGCAAGATCGCTTTCTGTCATCCAGAGCCGCAGGCGAAGGATGACATTTTTTAAAGTTTAGCAAACCGCAGGTATCGGTCTTTTAAACTACAAACAAATCAAAGCAACATTACCATTGGTCGCTTTAACAGGAACACAAAAAGACTCGTCTGGCACTAGAGGCCCTTCAGCAGCACAAAAGGGAGAATCTAACTCGGGGAAGGCTTGGTACCTTGGCAATAATAAATCGTTGGCTGTTAAACCGCTGGCACTGAATGGCTGATAGTCAAACATATCAGCTGAGCAATCACCTTGAACGGTTGGGTCAGATTCGGTTACGCCTGCCGCAAGCCTTAGCGCACGAAACATATTAACGCGGCCATGACCATGAAAATCATTGCGGCCACCGGGGTATGGAAGTTGGCCAATCTCATCCGCTGAGTCGCGTATCAATGTCTTGATCTCAGCCGCCGTAATATCATTACCGGGATCGACTGCAATGACGGCAGCAGCGATACCCGCCACGACTGGTGCAGCGGCAGACGTACCACCAAATAATTGCGTGTACGCCGTGTCTGCTGACTCGGGGAACGCACTTTGGTCATTAACGTTGTTAAATCCGTCAATATCAGTACCACCGATAGTCACTCGATCCGTCGTGGTGATTGCGGTATGTTGATTTAATGACGGGGCAACCACATCCAACTCAGGACCAAACTGACTGTATGGAACACGCTCTTCGGCAGATGTATCGATACTTGAATCACTGTCATTCAAGTCACCCGAGCCACTGGCGCCAACGGCAATCACACCCGTATTCGTTGCGCTCAAACTGGCTGGGTAGGCAACCGCATTATCAACAAAACCAAAGGCTGAAATATCGCCATAGCTTAGTTGCTCGACACCATCGACAAGAAACTCGAATTTGTCTGAAAATGCCACGGTACTTGCTGACACCCATACCCAGAAAGAAATTTCACCAGCAGGACCATCACGTTGAATATTAAGGTAGCTGTAACCACAAAACGAATTAAGTGTATTGATGTTCGCTGACTGCGCACCTGAACGAACAAATTGTGGATCGTCTTCAATCGTCCAAGTGGGTTCGTTCACGATAAAGTCTTCTTCGCCCGGACAATTGGCATCACAGGTATTAAACACCCAAGTGTTTTCAAAGCCGGTAATGCCAGCTTCAAAACCTTCAAAGGTACCATTTGGGAAAGTAATGTCATCCAAACGAGCAGTATCATCAAACGCGCCATCCTCTTCAAAAATATCTGGAAAAGCCGAACGAAGATAGCGCCATTCATACGCATGGTTTCCCGATCTGACAGGTACAGTCACCTTGACCCAACCCGAGGCACTATTGCCACTCGGGAATATTACCGGTGAGCCACCCGTGCGCTTTGAACCCTTACCAACGGTAACCATGCCCGACGTAACACGTGTTAATGCGGTTTCCAACACGGTACATTCAAATGGCAAACTCCAGCTTGCATTAATCACATCGGCATCTTGCGCCGCGTACTCAAAGGCTTCAGCAACGGTGTTACAAAAAACTTCTGATTCCGTTAACGGGTCACCATTCGTTGATTCAGTAAAGGTAGTGGGCGCTTCATCAAAATCAGAAATAACGCGAACCGGTAAAATCTTTGCATTAAACGCAACCCCGGCTACGCCTGTACCATTATTGCCAACGGCTGCTGCAATACCTGCAACAGCGGTGCCGTGATTGTCGTTTTCTAATGGTTCAATGTCTGCCGCAAGCATGCACTCAATCGTGTCACGCGGGCTAGCATCTATGTCTTGTCCGGCAGTTCCGTCACTGCTTGTAATGCCACCAAGACCAAAACAAGCAGAGGCATTTGTATCGTCAACAAAATCGTAACCATTTACGTCATCATCAAAACCATTGCCATCATCGTCATTACTTGCTGTGCCTGAGTCTTCATCGGCATTGATAAAAATATTAGCGGCCAAATCTGGATGATCAAGCTGTACGCCATCGTCCATAATTGCTATGACGGTTCCGGCACCTGTAACGGCACCCACTCCGTTTGCGTCACCAATATCCCATGCGTTATTCGCATCGCAGTCGGTGTCACAGCGTGAACCACGATAGCCGTCATCTTGCAAATGCCATTGCTGAGAATACAAGGTGTCATTAGGTTCAAACTGTGTTTTGGTTGGCTTTACATAAAATTGCGGTTCGGCCCAGGCAACAAACCCCTCTGCCATCACACGCCGCACCAGACTAAATTGCTGCGCCGAATCACCAATGGTCTTATTCAACTGCATGCTGAAAACACTGCCTGATAAACGCAGCTTGCGAACCAACGTTAAGCCAAATTTTTTGTTTAATATTTCAAGGCTTTCCTGCTCTTGTTGTTTGCTTTGCCCGTCGACCAGCGCCAATGTCACACGTGGTAGCATTATTAGGTCGCCTTGGCCTCGACTGCCGGCAAATACAGGCTCCATTTTCGCGATTGAGCTATCAAGGCTTTGCAACATGTCGGCACTGATATCGAAGCCTTTTTTTGTTTTGGCTTTCATAGCAAGACTGTTATCAATGCGCACCACATTGGCGCTGCCTAAGCGATGACCTTTAACGGCTTTTACCCGATCACCAAACTGCGCTTTAAAGCGTTGCATTGAACTATTGATCGAACTGCTGCGTACTTTACGCGCGCCGGCTTTGTTGCGCACAACGAATACGTCTTTCTTTCTGTAGAATTTTACTTTGCTGCCATCTGGACGAAAGTAATAATCGCCATGATCTTCAAGCTCTGCTTGTATTCCTTGAGAGGGACGTTCGACTCGAACTTGTGCATTTGCATGAGCGCTTAGATAAAAAGCCGCACTTATTATTAAACCAGTTAGTATTGGTTTAATTGTATAAGCCAAACTTGAATTAGATATTTGTATTTTTTTAGTCAGCTTTTTATTGAAAGTAGTCATAACAATACCACTCGGTTTAACGTTTCTCGGTTGTTTTGAGTTGCTGTTTGTTAACCATTTTACTTAGTCTCTAACCGCGCAATTGTGGTGCTTTTAAGAACCTTACTAATAACTGCGCAATACATACTTTTAGCCTTATCAAAAAGAACAGACGTAAATCAGCGCTTAGAATATGCAGCAACAACCCATAGTTTGCTCAAAAGGATACAACGATTTAACAATAATAACCGTAAGTGCAGGGATTACTTAGGCAAAAGTCTGTAAACTTTTGTGTCTGCTTGCCTAATTAGAAACAGCAATAATCTCTGTAAGGCTAATAGTGAGTGTGAATTCTTGCGGATCAAGTTCACTGGCTGCATCACACGTTGCGGTAATTGTGAAAACCACATCGTCTACCGGTACAAGGTCAGCGCATTCAAACGCACCACCAACGGCATCGCCACTCCAGACAACTCTAGGACCTGTTAAATTGGTTGCTTGCACTGGCCCAGCAAAGGCCGGCTGGCCATCGAACATAACTGTTGCATCACCGGCAAATGGGGCAGTTGTAATATTGGTAATACTCAGAGGCATTGTGGCATCTGAGCTCAGCACATCAAAATTCAATAAACAGTCTGTGCTTCCACCCGACAAGGTTTCGGATGACAATGCCTGAGTCACAATCATCGGGCAAGCCGATGCCGCAGCATGTGCAGGGGTCATGACACTGTTAATTATAGGTTCGCTCCATTTGCTTGGAAGAGTCAATACAATAGCACCGGCACCGCCCAAACCAAACAACAGTTTTCGCCGCTCTGTTATTGTTTTATTTTCTTCACACACATTATTTTTCTCACTTATTATCCAAATTAATCATTAGCACTTATAACATTTATAGGCGGCCAATGTCGGCTATACAATCAAAGACGCTGATTACATACATAAATTTACTGATTTACGTATGCCAACTTACCCCCTTAGTTATGTCTTTTCAAACACTATATCCCAAACACCATGGCCAAGTCTAAGACCTCGTTCTTCATATTTTGTGTTTGGACGATAATCTGGTTTTACCGCATAACCGTCTGCGGTATTACTTAAATCCTGGTTAGCGTTCAGCACTTCTAATATATGCTCGGCGTAATTTTCCCAATCGGTTGCCGCATGAATCTGGCCATTTGGTTTAAGTTTTTTTACCAACATTTCAACAAACGGCGTTTGAATTAAACGGCGTTTATGATGACGTTTTTTATGCCATGGATCAGGAAAAAATATTTGTACACGATCAACAGAGTTATTCGGAATTTGTTGCTCAAATACTTGCACTGCATCGTCTTGAGAAACACGAACATTATCAAGCCCTAGTTTATCAACTTGTACTAACAAACTACCAACCCCTGGCTTGTGTACTTCAATACCAAAAAAATTAGTATCGGGATAAGTGGCTGCCATAGTCGCCAGCGACAAACCATTGCCGAAACCGATTTCAGCAATGATCTCAGCATTGCGGCCAAACAATGAATCCCAATTGAGCAGCTTATTATCTAGATCAACGCCACAGCTTGGCCATAAACGATTAATTGCATTTTGCTGGCCGCTGGTTAGCTTGCCTTCACGCTTAACAAAGCTGCGAATAGGTCGGAGGAATTGGCTTGGGTCTGACATGTTTTATACGAAATTAAAAAAGCCGACTAAACGCATTAGCCTACTCAAAAATCAAATTAGGCCGTTGTTAAATTACGTGATTTAGAAGTATGAAAACGCAACGCCCAATGCGGCAAGCTTAGGCACAATAAATTGTTGCTCGTCGATGGCAACAACGCCATCTAGGTAGCGTTTATCAAGCGATTTAGGTGCTTCGCTAAATTCAATATTTGCTTGAATCGAAATGCGTTGCACATCGCCATAACACAACAGCCCTGCATAGGCTTTACGAGCCGCATTTGGAATTGGATTTAGCACAACTAAGCGTGGCTTAGCTTTTTCAGACTCATCAATTTTTTGCTCAAGCAGCGCGCTGTAATTCAGCACTGGCAACCGCTGGTTACGCCACGTTACATGGCCTTCGGTCCAATTTGCTTTCGCATTACTCAGCGGTTCAATCGCTGGATCAGCAAGAATTTCAGCAATGCATGCCACTGGCAACAGCATGTTAAGTGGCTTTGCAGGAATTATGTAACAGTCTAAGGTTGTTCTTCTATTCATTGAAAATACTCATTAAACCATCAAACTCTATTTATTTTGATTCAGCTCTATTGGCGCATCAAGCGTAAGGTGTTGGTTAAACAATTGCACTAAATTGTCTAACAAATATGGCTTACCTAGAAAGGCCGTACAACCCAGTTCGGTAGCTTTGGTAACGTATTTTTCCGTTGCACGCGATGAAATCATTACAACTGGAATATGCTTTAAAGTATCTTGTTGTTTTAACCACTCAAGCAATTCAAAACCATCCATATTCGGCATTTCGATATCTAACAAAATCATATCTGGTACGCCGTGTTGCAATTGCAATTGCGCGTCCAGACCATCTTTTGCAAGTAAAGAATTAATACCTAAACTGTTAATATCACGCTCAGCGGCTTTACGTACCGTTAACGAATCATCCACCACCATAATCGTTGGAAGAGTCTGACTTTCGCTGGCGACAGTATCTGAAATAGTCACCACAGACTCGTAGTAAGAGATACCAACTAGGTCAAGCAATAATACGACTTGACCATCCGCACGAATGGTTGCGCCCGCATAAATTGGAATTCGACCGAGGTGACCGCCTAAGTTTTTCACCACAATCTCTTGTGTATCTTGTAAATTATCAACGATTACCGCGATATTTTGTACACCTGAATCAACCAAAATAACCGATAGCTTTCCGCTTAGTGTCGCCAGTGTTGATTCATAGCCAAGATAGTCCGCTAAATCGATTAGGCCATAATCTTGTTGGTCTACGGTCAAGGTTGGCTTTTTGTCTTTTAATCGCGTGATTAATTCATCAACATTAATATTAACAATGCGTTCAATAGCACGTGCTGAAATGGCAAATTGCTCGCCTCCAGATTCAACGAAAATGGCGCTCGACACAGCCAATGATATTGGCAAGCGAATGGTAAAATGCGAACCTGGTTGATCATTCTCTAAGTCATACGAAATACTGCCACTCAAACGGCGCAAATCAGTTTGCACCACATCCATGCCGACACCACGACCGGATATTTGTGTTAGCTTGTCTGCCGTACTAAAACCACTTTGTGAGATATACATCAACATATCTTGTGGGTTAAGTGGCTCATCGTTCGCTAACAATTTATCTTCAATTGCCTTAGCACGAATTTTTTCTAGATCGAGACCATTACCGTCATCCCGTATTGAAATCATAATTTCTCGCGCAACTTGTCGACACTCAACGATGACTTTACCAACACTGCTTTTATTCTTTTCAAGTCGTTGCTCTCGTGGCTCAATACCGTGATCAACCGCGTTCCGTAACATGTGTTCTAAAGCAGGTACCACGCCATCCAAAATGGTTTTATCCAGACGAACATCTGAGCCAATCATCTCAAGTTCTACCTCTTTATCTAGCTCACGAGCAGTACGCCGAACAACCTGACGAAGCTGCGGGCCGACACCACCAAATGACACAAGTCGTACTTGCATAATTTCTTGCTGCAGTTCGCGGTTCAAACGATCTTGTTTCTGTAATGAGCCTTCCGTTTTATGCACAAAATTACTTAAGGAATTTTGTATGCCCCCAAGTTCATCTAAGTTTTCTGCCAAACCCCGCGAGAGCTGTTGTAATTTTGTGTAACGGTCTAATTCTAACGGGTCAAATTCTTCACCACGCTCGCGCGCGAGTTGCTCATTTGAACGCGAAGTAATTTTACTGTCTGCTTCGATTTCCAGTTCGCGCAGTTGTGTTCCGAAACGTTGTACGTTGCTATAAAGCTCTTCGACTACCGACTTAATCGAGATAACATCTTCTCGCATTTGCGAGCGGTTCATACTTGCGTCACCCACAAAGTTTGTCAAACTGTCGAGTGTTTCAGTACGAATACGCAATGCCGCCGCTCGGTCACTGGCGGCTTTATTATGACGCTCTATTTCTTGCTGCTCTACTGCGCTGACTCCTTGTGAACCAGGCACAAAAATAGAGGAATCAACGGTGCTAGCACTATCTAACGGGGTGCTTGTTTCAGAAGCTGTTTGAACCAGCTCGGATGTATTTTGCGAATCTAACTGCGCAATAATGTCATCAATATTAAAGTCATCAATCGCTTCGATTGACGAACCACTTGCTAATGTTCGACAGCTTGTTATCAGCGCATCAAATGCTTCTTGATTAAGTGGTTTCGCAGCTTTAAATTCTTTTGCCTTAGACAACTCTAGATTCGTTACGTAACCTTGAGCCGCATCTAACAAAGGCATTGCAGCGTTTAATTCATCTGGCGATGCAGCAATCAAATTTCTTACAGCAAGGTATTGATCAACAAATTGTGGTTGAATCTTTGCCCAACCGCGCGCGGATTTCCAATTCGCATTTAGTTCATCCATCTGCGCAACTAAATTATCTAGCGGCTGATTAATGTCCAGTGTTACTTGAGTTTCGACTTCTTGCGCGACTTGTGATGCACTCTCTTCTTGCAATTGTGCAAGGTCGTGCTGAACAGCAGACTCATCATGCTCAACGCCTAAGCGCGTTAACAGTGCAGGTGGCAAATTAAATGCTTTTTGCTTTTGATAAGCTTGAGTTGCATTGTCTAATTCATCAACGTATTGCTCTAAAGTTTGACGAACTGACCGAAGATCATCTTCGTTTCGGATGAAACTGCTCTCAAGATAACTTTCTGTGTGGTGAGTCAAATCGCCTAATTGGTTCGCCTCCGCCATTAACGAGCTACCTTTAATGGTATGCAGATGGCGCATCACATTTGCCATGATTGGCGCCATTTTTGTCGGCTCGCTTAACTTAGAAACCTCTTCGTCTAGATCACCGCGAATGGTGTTCATTTCTTCAATGAAAATTTCGCGTAATTCAACAGGCATATCAGATGCCTCAATCGCTTCAGGCTCAGCTAGTTCTGGTTCTACTGTCTTTGGTTCTACTGTCTTTGGTTCTACTGTCTTTGGTTCTACTACCTTTGGTTCTACTACCTTTGGTTCTACTACCTTTGGTTCT
>CAZOBR010000009.1:0-28146 GCA_964578035.1 uncultured Gammaproteobacteria bacterium | reverse complement strand
TTGGGTGCATTTTGATGTGATGGATAATCACTATGTGCCAAATTTAACGATTGGGCCCATGATTTGCCAGGCGCTCCGCGACCACGGTGTCAGCGCGCCGATTGATGTGCATTTAATGGTTGAGCCAGTTGATCGCATTATTCCAGATTTTGCTAAAGCGGGCGCTAGTATGATTACCTTTCACCCAGAAGCAAGTAAACATATTGATCGCAGCTTGCAGTTAATTCGCGATGAAGGTTGCCAAGCAGGTTTGGTGTTTAATCCTGCCACACCGTTAAGTGTTTTAGAGTGGGCGATTGAAAAAGTCGATATGATTCTATTGATGTCGGTTAACCCGGGTTTTGGTGGTCAGTCGTTTATACAGCACGTCAAAGACAAAATTGTTGCCGCACGAAAAATAATTGATACAAGTGGCCGCGATATTCGTCTAGAAGTCGACGGTGGCGTAAAGGCAAATAATATTGGTGAGTTAGCCGCTCTAGGTGCAGATACCTTTGTTGCAGGGTCGGCTATTTTTAATCAAGATGATTACGCCTCAGTGATTAGCGAAATGCGTGCGAATATTGCCGCCGTGATTTAGCGAGCAACAAACACCGTATTTAATGCTTGACGTAAAGCCGATTGCGCGTAATCATTAGGACTCTTATGAACATCTACTTTAAACAAACTGAATTGAGCCGAGAATCTGAGTCTTGGCGACGCTGGCAAACCTGATAGTTTGTTCGTCATGCTGTGGATACCTAGTTAGCTCCCCAGCACCAAGTTTGTTCGCAGCAAGCACGCTGCCACTTTTATGAGTAATGTTTCCTATGTTGACTCCCAGTAATCCTGAGATTCTTGCAAAAATCCAAAACCCAATCAGTTCGCAAGCTGAGTTTTTAGCCATCGCACCTGAATTAGCATCTGCGGGCTATACGCATGTGCCATTGGTGCGAGAAACGCTTGCTGATTTAGACACGCCGGTTAGCACCTATTTAAAGCTTGCCGACCAACCCTATACTTATCTGTTCGAATCTGTGCAAGGCGGTGATAAGTGGGGGCGCTATTCAATTATTGGTTTGCCTTGCGATACGGTGTATCGCATCAGCAATAACCAACTACGCACTGAACACAATGGTCGAGAGACCAGTTGTGATCACGTTGAAGATCCGCTGCAATCAATTCGTGAACTGCAATCGAACTATTCAGTTGCCTGCCACGCAGGCCTGCCCGATATGTTAGGCGGTCTAGTTGGTTATTTTGGCTATGAAACCGTTGCATATATTGAGCCACGTTTGGCGCAGCAGTTTAGCGATAACGTGCAAGATAATGTTCTTGGCGAACCAGACATTATGTTGATGGTGTCTACTAATGTGGTCGTGTTCGATAATCTTGCTGGTCGTATATACATTGTCACGTTGGCCGATATTCAAGGTGCCAACACTGCTGAATTGTCATTAGCGTATCAAACTGCGCAGCAACAACTAGATTCGTGCATTACTGGTTTGGCATCACATTTTACGCCACCCGCGCCAAGTCACTGTAGTCAGTCGGCCAGTGAAGGTGGTTACCAAAGTCATTTTGAGCAAGAAGATTTTGAAAATGCCGTAGAGACATGCCGCGAATACATTCGCGCGGGCGACATTATGCAGGTGGTGTTATCACAACGCTTGTCTACGCCGTTCAGTGGTGCATCACTTGATGTTTACCGCGCCTTGCGCACGATCAATCCATCGCCCTATATGTATTTTTTGAATATGGGTGATTTTGATATTGTTGGCTCGTCGCCAGAAATTTTAGTTCGTTTACAAGAGCAAACTGTCACCGTTAGGCCAATTGCGGGTACACGAAAACGCGGCGCCACCGATGAGCAAGACCTTGCTTTAGAACAAGAGTTGTTAAATGACGAAAAAGAGCTTGCTGAACATTTAATGCTGATTGACCTTGGTCGTAACGATGCTGGTCGAGTTGCACAAATCGGCAGCGTCGAATTAACCGAAAAAATGCAAGTCGAGCGCTATTCGCACGTCATGCATATTGTTTCGAATGTCGAGGCAACAATAAAACCCGAGCTGGATGCGATTGATGTGCTCAAAGCCACCTTTCCTGCAGGCACGGTAAGCGGCGCACCGAAAATTCGCGCAATGGAAATCATTCATGAACTCGAGCCCGTAAAGCGCGGAATTTACTCTGGTGCGGTTGGCTACTTAGGTTGGAACGGCAATATGGACACGGCCATTGCAATTCGCACAGCGGTGATCAAAGACGGCACGTTGAACATACAGGCGGGGGCGGGCATTGTGGTCGATTCAGTGCCTAAATACGAATGGAAAGAAACACTCAATAAAGCACGCGTTATTTTTAAAGCCGTTGAAATGGCCAGCGCAGGTTTGCAAACAACCGACCATCAAAATAGCCAACGCGTTGAGCGAAATCCTCAACAAAGCCCTAAGCGAAACCCTCAACAAAGCAAAGGAGAGACCAAATGTTAGTAATGATCGATAATTATGATTCGTTCACCTATAACTTGGTGCAGTATTTAGGCGAGTTAGGCGAGCGAGTAAAAACCTTTCGTAATGACGAAATTACCGTTAATGAAATTGCCGAACTTAAGCCAGATCGCTTAATGATTTCGCCTGGGCCATGTACACCCAACGAGGCCGGTATTTCATTAGAAGCCATTGATCACTTTAAAGGTAAACTGCCGATTATGGGCGTGTGCTTGGGTCATCAAAGTATTGGCCAAGCATTTGGTGGTGATGTAGTGCGTGCCAAACAAATCATGCACGGAAAAACATCGCTGGTGCAACACACAAACCAAGGCGTGTTTAGCGGTATTCAAAATCCGTTCACGGTCACGCGTTATCACTCCTTAGTTGTATCGCGTAAAAGCTTGCCTGATACCTTACAAATCACAGCATGGACTGACGACAATGAAATCATGGGTTTTCGTCACCATGAACTCAGCATCGAAGGTGTGCAGTTTCACCCTGAATCTATTTTAACTGAGCACGGCCATGCCATACTTAAAAACTTCTTGGAAATGAAACAACCATGAATATTCAACAATCAATAGCCGCAGTTTTAGCGAGTGAGTCGCTAAGCCGAGCTGATATGCAATCAGTTATGCAACAATTAATGACTGGTGAATGTACTGATGCACAGATTGGCGGTTTTTTAATCGCGCTGCGTATGAAAGGCGAAACAGTGAACGAAATTACCGCGGCGGCTGAAGTCATGGCATCACTTGCCAGCCATGTTGAAGTTAATGTACCCAACTTGATTGATATCGTCGGCACCGGTGGTGATGGCACAAGCACCTTTAATGTCTCAACCGCGGCGTCATTTGTGGCGGCTGGTGCGGGTGCCCATGTGGCTAAGCATGGTAACCGTTCAGTCTCCAGCAAATCGGGCAGTGCCGATTTACTCGAGCAAGCGGGTGCCAATTTAAACTTAGAAGCATCGCAGGTTGCTAAAGTAATTGAACAGGCAGGCGTTGGTTTTATGTTTGCACCCATGCATCATAGCGCAATGAAATACGCCATTAATGCGCGTAAAGAAATGGCGGTGCGCACCATCTTTAATGTGCTTGGCCCACTCACCAACCCTGCGGGTGTCAAGCGCCAAGTAGTGGGTGTTTTTGAACCTGAGCTAACTAACACCTTAGCGCATGTTTTCGCTCATCTTGGCAGCGAACATACTTTGGTGGTGCATTCCGAAGATGGCATGGACGAAATTAGTATCAGCGCACCAACGCAAATCTCAGAAATGCAAGCGGGCAAGGTTGAGGCTTATTCAATTTCACCAGAAGATTTTGGTCTAAAAACGGCGGCCGTTACCAATATTGTTGTGAACAGCCCAGAAGAATCCTTGGCAATGATTGATTCAGTCTTGGACGGAAATGCCAGCGCGGCTCGGGATATCGTATTGCTGAATGCGGGCGCCGGTATTTATGTATCTGGTATCGCAGCTTCTCTAGCTGAGGGTATTAAGCTGGCGGCAAATTCCGTAGACTCTGGCAAGGCTAAAGCCGCCAAAGACGCTTACGTTTCAGCAACAAACACAGTCAACTAATTCTGCCATGCATTCAATACTCACAACAGGCTCAGATGCGCTCGATAAAATCATGGCGCATAAAGTCGAAGAAGTGGCATTCACTAAACGCCAAGTCTCTCTAGCCGATGTACAAGCCATGGCAGGCGACACTGAACCAACGCGCGGCTTTGTGCGTTCACTGACAGAGTCAATCGCCATTGGTCGCTCAGCAGTCATTGCCGAAGTAAAAAAAGCCTCGCCCAGTAAAGGTGTGATACGTGCCGACTTTTACCCTGAAGAGATTGCCGAGAGTTATCAAAAACACGGTGCCAGTTGTTTGTCAGTATTAACCGATTCTGAATTTTTCCAAGGCAGTACCGATTATTTTAAAGCCGCACGCCACGCCTGTTCGATACCCATGTTGCGCAAAGATTTTATGTTGGATCAATACCAAGTATTCGAAGCGCGTGCCATGGGTGCTGATTGCATTCTATTAATTGTTGCCGCTCTAGAAGATGGCCTAATGCAAGACTTGGCTGGTCAATCATTAGAGCTCGGCATGGATGTATTGGTTGAGGTACACAACGCCGCAGAACTTGAGCGCGGCTTGCAATTAGATATGCCGATGATTGGCATAAACAACCGCAATTTGCGCAATTTTGAGACCTCACTGAATACCACAATTGATTTGCTAAACTCAATTCCTGACGAAGTGCTTGTGGTTACCGAGAGTGGCATCCACACGCAAGAAGACGTTGCCCTAATGCGTGAACATCAGGTTAATAGCTTTCTGGTGGGTGAAGCATTTATGCGCGCCCCAGAGCCGGGTCAGCGATTAGCGGAATTATTCTTCTAAAATCAGTCTTGATATCAGCAATAGGAATTACAAAATGAAAGTAAGTGTTGCATTACAAAGTGGCGTTAACTTTAAAGGCCAAACAGAAACGGGCCACAGTATTCAGATGGATGGCCCCGCCGAATTTGGTGGCCAAGACTTAGGTGCTCGCCCGATGGAAACAATGTTAGTAGGCATGGGCGGTTGCGCCTCATTTGATGTGGTGCACATTTTGCGCAAACGCCGTTTAACGGTCGATAGCTGTGTGGCCGATATTCAAGCCGAACGCGCTGAAATAGAACCCAAAGTATTCACCAAAATTCATTTGCACTTTAAAGTCAGCGGCGAAGGGTTAACCGACAAAGCCGTTGCCAAAGCCGTGCAGCTTTCGGCAGAAAAATATTGTTCGGCCTCTATCATGCTCGGCAAAACGGCGGACATCACCCACAGTCATGAAGTAATTGAATCGTAGTGCATACTAAAAATAATAGAGTGAACAGATGACAGAACAAACATTACAACGCCCACAGCACGCAGGCATGCGCCACGTTGCACTAAACGTACTCGACCTTAATTTAGTCGAAGCGTTTTATGTAGATTTGCTCGGCTTTCAAGTCGAATGGCGGCCAGACGAAAACAACGTTTACTTATGCAGCGGCGTTGATAACCTAGCCCTACATGTGGTGCAAGATACCGGCGAAAAAGCACAACAACTCGCGCATGTCGGCATCATCGTTGATCAAATTGATCAAGTCGATCAATGGTATGACTACCTACTCAGTCATGATGTAAAAATGGCAACCCAACCCAAAACCCACCGTGACGGCGCGCGCAGTTTTTATTGCTATGACCCAGAGCTAGTTGTGGTTCAAGTGATTTTTCATCCGCCTTTATCGAAAGGATAAAAATGAATTTTGCCCAAGTCGGACGACTAAACAATTCGAACTGTCATTGCTGGTGCGTGGTCAGGATCAGTTTAATCACTATTTAGCCGATATTCCTGCCAGTGAAGATTTAAACCCTGATGCGCTCGAAAATTTTAGAATGCTTAATCGCATACACAGAGAAATTCAAGCCAACCCTAGGGCGACGAAAATACTATTCGGTATCATTTACGCCGTTCGATAATATTGATATTCGCGGGGTATCTAAATTCTTTGCCGTTTAGTGTTTGCACAATCGCGGTTAATGTCGCCAACAGGTGAAACAGCAACAGTAATGGAATCACTACGGCGCCAATTACAATGTAGGCCATAAACAAACACATCAGCATATATAAATAAATTGTTATCTGAAAGCAGATGGCTTCACGGCCTTGGTAATCTAAATATTCGGATTTATGTCGATTACTTAGCCATAAGTAGTAACACACTAAAAAGTTTGCCAAAGGGATTCCGGTGAATATTAATAAGCCACTGGCGTGTATTTTGGCGGCGCCGGATGTATCTATTTCATTGCCGAGATAGTTCTTAATATCGGCTTGTTTTCTGACCATCAATAGCATGGCGGTTAGGCCACACATTAGGCCGCCAATCAAAAAACTGACAGACCAAATATACGAGCCCGTTAGCTTGTCGTCTAAGCCGAGAGCGACCCGCACAATCGGGATTAGCCCCCAGCCCATTGTGGCGAGACTAACTAAAATAAATATCCAACTTTGTAGGCGATTGACCATAGTGTTACAAGCGTTAATAGTTGCTATTAATTCGGTGTATTAGACCATATAAGCTGATACACTCGCCCTCTTAATTTGGGTGATATAGCTGCTAACGAGAGTTAGCGCATTTTGTTAGCGCATTTTGCTTCTAGTTATATTACTCGTTCCATAGTTAGTTAATGAAGTTAAATTTTAAAGGGTAGCTAAAATGCGCGATTATTTATTCACCTCAGAATCTGTTTCTGAAGGTCATCCAGACAAAGTTGCAGACCAAATCTCAGACACCGTTCTCGATTATCTTCTTGAAGAAGACCCAGCCTCACGAGTTGCTTGCGAAACCTTAGTCAATACTGGCTTAGTGGTACTTTCTGGTGAAATCACCAGTAACCGCAGCCTAGACGGTGTGACAGAGCGAGTACGTAACACGATACAAGAGATTGGTTATCAAGGCTCTGAAATGGGTTTTGATTACCGCAGTTGTTCGGTGATGGTTGCACTGGATCGTCAGTCTCAAGACATTGCTCAGGGTGTGAATGAAGGCGAAGGCCTTGATCTTGACCAAGGCGCGGGTGACCAAGGTTTGATGTTTGGTTATGCCTGTACGGAAACAGACGTATTAATGCCAATGCCAATTGAGTATTCTCACCGTTTGGTTAAAAAACAATCGCAAGTGCGTAAGAGTGGCCAGCTTGCATGGTTGCGCCCAGATGCTAAATCACAAGTAACCGTGCGTTATGAAGACGGCAAACCTGCGTTTATTGACACCGTTGTGCTTTCAACTCAGCACGACGAGTCTGTTACCCATGCGCAATTAGAAGAAGCGATTATTGAAGAAGTGATTAAACCGGTATTGCCATCTGACATGGTAACGGGCGACACGCGCTTTTTAGTTAACCCAACAGGCCGCTTTGTGATTGGTGGTCCAGTGGGTGATTGCGGCATTACAGGCCGTAAAATTATTGTTGATACCTATGGCGGTGCCGCGCATCATGGTGGTGGCGCTTTCTCTGGTAAAGACCCGTCAAAGGTGGATCGCTCTGCTGCGTATGCGGGCCGTTATGTGGCTAAAAATGTGGTTGCGGCGGGTTTAGCAACTCGTTGCGAAGTGCAGGTGGCTTATGCGATTGGTGTAGCAAAGCCAGTCAGCTTGATGGTGAATACTTTTGGTACGTCTGTGATTGATGAAGCTAAGATTGAAGCCTTGGTTGCTGAGCATTTTGACTTGCGTCCAAAAGCCATTATTCAAACGCTGGATCTTTTACGCCCAATCTATCGTAACTCTGCAGCCTATGGTCATTTTGGCCGCACGGAGCCAGAGTTTAAGTGGGAAGCAACGGATAAAGCGGATGAGTTGCGTGCAGCAGCAGGCATCTAAACGTATAGTTCAAGTATTACTAAAAAGGGCTGCCTCGGCAGCCCTTTTTTACGCCGATTATTTTTTAACAATCGATTCAAGTGACTCAAGTGGGTCTTGAAAGTCGGGCTCGGTAAACTTTAAATCACCATTTCCTGACAGCAGCACGGCTATGTAACGTGTGCGCTCGAAGTGCGCAAAGATAATTAGCATTATCACAGTGATTGGCACACTTAAGAACATGCCAGCGATTCCCCAGATACTTCCCCAAAGTGTTAATGACAGCATCACCACTAACGGACTCAGGTTTAAGGTATTACCCATTAATTTTGGTTCTAAGAAATTGCCCACTACTAGCTGTATTGCGCCTACACCCAATAGCACAACAGCGAATGGAATCATCGTATCAAACTGAATTAACGCGATTAATGCTGGAAAGAACGTGGCAATAATAGAACCAATGGTTGGAATAAAATTTAATAGAAAAATAGTAAACGCCCAGAAACCCGCAAAATCCACACCCACAATTAACAAGACAATATAACTGACCACACCAGTAATGGTGCTGGTGATTGTTTTAATCCAAAGATAGGTTTGAATGTCGTCTTGGGTGTGCGACAAAATGCTTAAAATTGAGCCGCGTTGATTTTGGTCAGGAAAAATAGCCGCAATTTTTTTTCTGAACGTGCCTTGCTCAAGCATCAAGAATAAAACGTAGATCGGCACTAAAAACACATTGCCAAGCATATTTGTGACTGAAATCACCAGCTTAGAGATCAGTGGGCCGATTTCAATATCGTTTACAAACTGCTTTACACTTGGTAGCGATTCAAGGTTAAAACGCACAATAAGCTCATTTGTTAAATTGGTGAAATTCGCTTTATAGCTCGGCGCTGCCGCACGTAGTTCAGGAATATTATTCTGCACCATATCGATCGTGAATAATAAAAACAGCCCAATACTTAATAAAGAGACCAGAGTGGTTAGCCAATTAGGTTTATCTATTTTTGGGATAATTTTTGCAAAGCTTCGGCTTAAGGCATTGATCACATACCAAATCATAACGGCCACCGCCAGCGGTACTAAAAAAGCCTGCCCTGCCACCAGTACATAAAATGTGGCGATGGTGGCCAAAATGATCAGGGAGATAGAAATTGCACGAGTATCGAAATTCATTAACAAGCTCATTAAGTAGTTTTATCTTACAACCAAATAGTATGTGTAACGCTGTTGGACTACAAGTTTGCTAGACATAATGTGACAAAGTGTAAAAAAATCACCGTTTTTTACATTCTATACATCACTGATGTCTTGGTTTAGAGTAGTATGGTTGAGCTTCGAAGCACATAACCTATGATCTACACCAAAAATATTTGTAGCGTTAGACAGTGTCTTTAGAAGCCATTAGAGTAGAGTGCTTATATTTATTGTGATGGAGATATAAGGCCGCTTAGGAAGTAAGTTGTAATAAAATTAACACCCAAGAAACTAGGGGATACTATGAATTCAATAAAAAAAACGGCCATCAGTCTAGCAACAATTTCCGTTGTTACATTATCAGGCTGTGCCACATCCGATTATTCTTCAAACGCCAATGCAGCCAGTAGCTCAAGTGCTACGAGTGCGTCATCGCGTGAAGCAGAACTAAACCGTCGCGCCGAGTTACTCGATGCACGTGAGGCGGAACTCAATTCACGCGCTGTCGAAAACGTTGCCGCTGCTGGCGATTTATTACCACCAAATGCCGCACCAGGTGAATGTTATGCCCGTGTTTGGGTTGATGCAGAATACACAACTCGCAGCGAGCAAGTGCTTGTTTCTGAAGCAAGCAGCTCGATCAAAGTTATTCCAGCGCAATACGAAACAGTCACTGAAACTGTTGAAGTGAGCGCTGCGTCAAGCCGCATTAAAACAATTCCTGCTGTTTACGGTACTGAAACTGAAACGGTTAAAGTTAGTGACGGTTTTCGTTCATGGCGTGTAGACAGAGGTATTAAATCTGCCCCAGCCAGCGCTGGCGTGTTAGCCACGGCTGCTAAGCACGGCATTGATCTTGATAATGCTGAAGTTGGTCAATGTTTTCACGAGCACTACGTGCCTGAAACATACAAAACTGTGACCCAGCAAGTGATCACTCGCTCGGCAACTGAAAACGTAACAATCATCCCTGCAGAATATGCGATGGTTGAAGAAACGGTTCTAGTGCGCGAAGCCTCTACTAAACTTGTAGAAGTGCCAGCAGAGTACGAAGAAGTTGAGCAACGAATTGTTGATAAACCTGCTCACACTATTTGGAAAAAAGGCACAGGCCCAATTCAACGTATTGACGAAGCCACTGGCGAAATCATGTGTTTAGTTGAAGTGCCAGCCACTTATAAAACAATCAAGCAATCACGTTTGAAAGCTAAGGCTTACACTAAGACGGTAGAAATTCCTGCGGAATACAAAACAGTTAAAGTACGTAAGTTAGTTTCTGCAGCACGTGAAGAGCGCACACCAGTACCTGCTGAATACGGCACGGTTGAAAGTAAAGTTGTTGACCAAGAGTCTGGTTTTGTATGGCATGAAATTAGCAATACAGATCACCCAACAACTACGCGCACAGGTAACAAAATTTGTTTAGCTGAGTCTAAAGACAAGTTCAAAAATGTTAAGCGTACTGTTGTTCAAACGCCTGCAAGAACTGAAACAATTGAAATTCCAGCGGAATACAAAAATGTTCAAGTGACTAAACTGGTTACGTCAGCCCGTGAAGACGTAACGGTTATCCCAGCGGTATACCGCGACGTAGAGCGCCGTGAGTTAGTTAAAGATGGCTACATGGCATGGCGTTCAATTTTGTGTGAAACCAACATGACACGTTCACGTATCGCAGATATTCAACGTGCACTGCAGGCTGCTGGCCATAACATTGGCCCGAACGGTGCCGATGGTGTGATTGGTGTTGATACAATCAAAGCGGTTAATGCATTCCAACGCGCGAATGATTTACCGGTTGATCGCTATATCAACATTGCAACGCTAGACAAACTTGGTGTTTCTCCACGTTAAGATATTGTTGCAAAAGCAGTAATCAAAAAGGCCAGCATTTGCTGGCCTTTTTTTGTTTCAGTATCGAAACTAAGAATTGAATAAGAACCGATGTTATTTAAACTCTAATCAGTGCATCGGCATCGCAATCAGGTAGATTTACGCCGAGCGTTGTGCAAATTGTTGGTGCGATCGCCTCGGCCATTACATGATCATTTTTATAGTTTATTGACGATGCGAAAAGCGCATTTGCAGTATGATCGCCAGAGCGATATTCAAAGTTGTAAAAGGGTTTGAGATCAACAATTTTGTCCTGATCTACCTTAATTCGTGTTACCGAAATTGGTTTTTCCCACGCAACAAATAAATCCGGCAAATTGTTTTGAAATGGGCCAGGACAAGTTTTATGCACTAAGATTACTTCTTTGACTATCGGTTTGCCGGTGTCAGCATCTTCTAAACGATGGAACTTCTCTGTTAAATCCGCTAATACACGATCGTAATCGTCGTGTTCAATCATGCCATTGGATTCACGCCCTTTGAGGTTAATTCGCACTGCGCCCCCGTGCATATTATGAGGCAGTTCGAAGTATGGCATTTGTTTGCGTTGTTGAATTGTGAAATCACGACTTCCGTCAATACCACAATAATGCGCCAGAATTTGTTGCAAGCCAGTGTTGCATAAACTCTGCTTGTCCATGCCCAAGCCAGCCACTAAAAATACTTGTTCTGGTTTTGCGGATTCTAATAAACGACCAATTGCCGTATCCATGCCTTGATAACTTT
Source organism: uncultured Gammaproteobacteria bacterium (assembly GCA_964578035.1). Taxonomy (GTDB): domain Bacteria; phylum Pseudomonadota; class Gammaproteobacteria; order Arenicellales; family Arenicellaceae; genus Arenicella. The sequence goes on along the minus strand of CAZOBR010000009.1, from coordinate 16,470 downwards.
GTAGCAACGGGTCACCATGTTTTGCCACTAAGTCTGCAGGGTGTGCCGGATTACTCGTGTCATGCCAGTGCCAACTTTGGTGTCCGACATCATGCGCGTCGCAATAACCCACACAGAATAAATCCCATTGATTCGCATTCAACAGATCCACGCAGGCATCGGTCTTTGCGACAATGCGATCCATCACATTTTGATGCATTTTTAGGTACTCCTCTGTGCTACGAGAGTCAGCTTCAGTATTGCCATTCAATGGGTCAATCATGTATTTTTCATGCAGGGTGTTAATCAATGAAGCGGGCCAACTTCGTGGCGACCCCATGCGGTCGTGAATCATCCAATCCATAACTTGCACACCACGCAAACCTGTGCGTAAGGCTGACGTGTAAATATCGATAATACCAACCGTGCGTTCCATCTTGCTGCAAAAAAACCAAAACGGATCACGTCGCATATCGGTGTCAATGGCGTAGTTATCCAACATGTAAGTTTGTGGATTAAATTGCTCAGGAAAATAATGTCCATGCTTGCCTGGATTAACCCCAGTGACTAAAGAAGACCATAAGCCGCCATCACCAAACCCCGCAGGTGAAATAATTGGACGGCAGTAATATCTGTCTAATACCTGTTTCAAATTTGGTAATAAACCTTGATCTGCCCAATTTTGTATCAGTTTCGGTTCTGCACCATCAAGTCCAATAAAAAGAGTTTTGCTTGCCATTGTGGATACTCGTTTGTGCAGGCCGCACTGTGTTATATTTTTGTTCTACGAAACCCCTTTGTAACAGAAACAATAGAGCAAACCAATCATGTCTTCGACAATTTGTTTAAATATGCTGGCACGTGAGCGTGATGCCGGTATTTTGTCATCATTAGCCTCTATCAAAGAGCATATCGACTATTGGGTGATTGCCGATCTAGGTTTGAGTGAGCAAACAATTAATAACATTGAAGCGGAATTATCTGGCGTTAATGGTGAGTTTGTCGAAGTGGGTAACGACAGTAATGCGAATATAAAAAATGCATTACTTGAGTACTCGAAACAATTTGGTGATTACATGTTGTTGGCCGATGCCGATATGGTGTTTAACGTTAAAGATAAGACTTTTAAACAAACATTAACTGCCGATGGTTACTTCATTAAAGTGGACATGCCTGTACAGTATTCACAAGTATGTCTAATTAAATCGAGTAATGATTGGGCGTATTATGGTGTTGCCTACGAAACATTATTAGCAGCACAGGCAACACACGAAAAATTGGCTACGTTGAGTATTGTTTCGAATAAATCACCGGGATTACACAACCAACAACTGCTTGAAAATATGCAAGCGCTCAAAGGTGCACTTAAGACTAATTCCTCTGATAGCTTTGCTAATTACCATATGGCTAAATCGCTGATGCAACAAAGCAAGTATCAAGAGTCGCTTGATTTTTTTGATAAATATTTAAGCAGTGATGAGCATTGGGAAGACGAGTGGCGCTGGTATGCGCTGTATCACCGTGGCAAATTACTTGAACAACTTGAAGCACCCCAAGAACACATTATTGCAGCATATCAAGCTGCGTATCAATTTAGGCCTGTTAGAGCTGAGTCGCTTTATGAGTTATCGCGCTTGTATCGAGAACAGCAAAATTTTGCGATGGCCAATGTGTATTCAAGTAGTGCTTATGAGATCCAAATACCAAATAGTGAAACCTATGATTTAGAAAAAGCGGTTTATGAGTGGCATATTCCAACTGAGCACGCTCTATCGTCGCAACATTTGAACAAACACACTGTTGCTGTGGACGCAGCAAACCGTTCGTTAAAAAACAATACCGCTAATTTTTTGGCGTTGAATATGCGGGAGTCATTAGTGGCAAGCCGACAGAAAAGTGTTGACACGATTCAAGCGCAGCTTGCTCAAAGCAAACCAGTAAATAAGGATATGCAAACGCACAAGAATAGAATTTGTTTAGTTGTGCCATTCCGAAATGCTGGCGAGTTTTTACGTAAAAGTATCGACACCATTAAAACGCAAGACTACGATAATTTTACCGCTACATTTATTGACGATTGTTCTGACGATGGTTGCGCGGACTTGGTACCAATTGATGATCCGCGGTTTAATCTAATTCAGAATACCGAGCGAGTTGGCCCATTGCTTAATCGTATGAATTTTATTTTGTCATGCGAGCCGGACGATATTGTTTTCTATTTAGATGGCGACGATCAACTTGCCAGCATCGATACTCTTAGCTATGTAAACCAGCTGTACAATCAACGAGGTTGCTGGTTGACGTATGGGCAATACGTATCACAGAATGGCACGCTTGGTTATGGCGTTCCTTATGCCAACCAGCAGCAATTAATTAATGATTTAGAAAGTGGGGAAATGCGTTTTCCAATGCACCCAATTACACACAGGGCAGGCTTGTTTCATCAAATTAAGCAGTTCGACCCAGAGTATTCGTGCTTTAAAGACAATACGGGTGATTGGCTGTTTTACGCATCGGATGCGGTGCTCGTGAGACCACTTTTTTATTTGGCGGGCTACCAAAACATTCACTACTGTAATCGAGTATTGTATCTCTATACCGAAGGGCACGAAATATCTGAATCAATTGATAACAAACAAGACCAAATAGAAACGTGTCGTATTATTGGCACACGCCTGCGGCCACCGCAACTGCTTGACTATCGAACAGGTATATAGCGTGATTTTGGTCGGTTAACTACCTATAAAAAAGCTTGATCATTGATCAAGCTTTTTTGTGAAGCTAAATAAATCAGTTTTGTCTATGTTAATTACTGAGGCGGTCACACACGTCAGGAAAATCTTCATTGATGACAATGTTGTCACCATTTCCTGCGGCACCCATACCAATTTCACACGTACTGCCTGAACCCAGTTCAGCGGCCCAATAGGCACCATAGCTATCGAAATTGGTACAGTAAGATGTGCCAGAATTGGTAGAGCTTTCTGCTCCGATATCTGCGTTGGGTCCTTGATAAATTAACGTGCCTGTAGCGTTCTCAAAGCTGTCGTCTACTGAGCCAAAAACAGTGACATTATCAAGCACGACTTCAAATGCGCCGTCATCCAGTGTGGCGGTCGCGGTATCATTAATCTGAAAACTGCCACGATAAGAGTAGTAGTACGCACCGGAATCGTAATATCGACAGTTTGGACTGTAATAGATCACAGGTCCGTTAACAGAGACAGTCACCTCGCCAGATCGATCATTACCGCTAGGAAATGACAATGAAACGCAATGCGTATTATCGTCACCGAAATCCGTGAGTGCAGCACATTCAGACCGAACATCATCAGGTGCTATACCAGCATGTGCATTCGGTATGAATGCGTCGAGTACGCTGTCCGCAATATCATTAGATTTTTTATTCAGCATAACGACTGGTGGCGTAGAGCTTGAGCCACCCGCACCAACAATCATCACAGATGTTTGCGCATGCGCAGGTGTGATTACTGAATTTAATACAGGTTTTTGCCAAGCGCCTGCGGCGACAGTCGCAACGCCGGCGGTTTTTAATACCTTACGGCGTTTTTCATTGGTTTTATTAATCATTATGTACCCCTACATGTAAGAATTATTAATATCGCAAACAATATAGTTCAAAGATAATATAAAAACAATACAAATGACTAGTACATATGGACTAGTTAGAGATTGACTGTTTCATGCTATTGCTGAGTAAAGTAAGCGCAATCCGAGTAGGCTGAGAATAATATTAAGCCCTGTTTCAAACGCTTTTTGGTTCAGGTTTAGTAGAATATTACGTCCGATAATCGTGCCAACAAAGCCGCTAATCATCATCAATACTATCAATGGAATATAAGGCGTAAAAACAAAACCAAGGAAACCAAATACAACAATTTTTAATAGATGCTGAACGACTAAACAAACGGCATTGGTGGCTACTAAGATTTTAGGCGCTAGTTTGAATGGTTTGAGTATTGCAATCACAAAAGGGCCGGTAGCACCAACAAACATTGTCAAAACGGTTGAGAGTAAACCACCGATTGTCAGGCTTTTGGAATTGGCGAATCGGCTGTCAATTGATCGCTTTAGTAATGCGCTGCCCCAGACTGAAAACAGAATAAAGCCGCCGAGCAGGCCGCGTAAAAGATCCACTGGCAAACTCACAACGATCTGACCGCCAATCACTGCGCCTAAAATGCTGCCAATAACAAACCAGGCAAATAAATCCCAACGCACATGCTTTAGTAAAATCATTGCGCGACCAAAGTTTGAGCCCAGTTGCACTACCCCGTGCACTGGAATGATGGCGCTCACTGGTAAGACTTGAGCCATTGTTGCAAGTAGTATTGTACCGCCGCCAATTCCAACAGCGGCTGTTAGTATTGAGGTAAAGCAGCTAAGCCCAATCAGTAATAAAAACATCCCCCAACTCAGAGATTCAGGCAGAGCAATAAAATCAAACATATGAGCAGTATAAGGTTTTGAACGTATCTAGATAGCCTTTAGCGAGATAATAAAAAGCCTTTGCCAGTTATTGAAAGTCCTTAAGCAAATATTAAAGAATGTGTTTATAGCTTCTTAGAGCATAACGCCATCAAAAATTAGTTGCATTATTTGATTTTAGCGTACAGTCGTTTGTTGTTTTTCTGTTAAGGTGGCGTGCCTAGAATTTGGCAATGGTTGCCGGACATTTTAGAAACCCCGGTTTCTGTGTTAGCTGAACAAGCAAGTGCAGTACCGGTCAACATATATCTTAAAAGCATTGGGTGGCTTGTATGGCTTGGCCGGAGCCATGTTAAACCCATGCTCCAAAGCGGGCATTGAAAAAACGCAGGCCCGTTTAAGAAAAGTGGTTAATCAGAGAACTGGGCGCAAATACACTGAAGCTGAGGCCGCTAAAAATGTAGGCAAGTAAAAACTTGATCGTTACAACATAATCAATAATGAGGGTTAAAATGAGTAGATTAATTGTATTAATATACGGAGTCGTTTCATACTTAATCGGAGTACTTGGTTTGCTGAGCATTATTGCTGTGTATGCGGATTTAATGCCCTATGGTTATTTATGTGTGGCGTCTATTCAATTATTACCACCAATAGCATGGAATTTTCTATTGGTTTTTTTGTGGGGAGTCATTCATACCGGTATGGCTAGGCCAAATTTCAAAGCGTTGTTGACTAAAGTCATTCCAGAGCCTGCAGAACGTGCAACCTATGTGTTAGTTGCCGGTCTAACCAGTGTGGTGTTGACCGGTTACTGGATGGAGGTGCCTGGCCAAATTTGGCAAATTGAAAATACCAGTGTTGCTTATTTGTTATGGGGCATATTTATATTTGGCTGGGTATTTTTATTGGCAGCAACCTTCGCGATTAACCATTTTGATTTGTTTGGTTTACGCCAAGTGTACTTTCATTTTAAAAATCAACCTCGTCCGCCATTAAATTTTGTCAAACGTGCGATGTATCGTTATGTGCGTCACCCAATACAAACAGGGGTGCTCATTGGCATTTGGTTTACACCGTTAATGTCAGCGACTCAGCTGGTTTTGAGTATTGGTTTTACCGTGTATATTTTTGTTGGTTTGTGGTTCGAAGAACGTGACCTGATTCGCGAACACGGTGATGAATATCGTCAATACCGCTCAGAAACAGGCATGGTGTTGCCGTCTTTTGGTAACAAGCAATAACGAAATATAGTGCGCGAGTAATAAATAAACGGGCTGGTTGAGAATTATTTTATTAGGGTTGGAAACTATTAATTAATCATAAGGAGGTTTGAATGTTTGAGTATCAACCAAAAGTACAAGCACGTGCTGGTCACTATTTTGGGTCTGCGCTCGTTGGTACCTATTCGGTAATCATCGGTTGGAGTGTCGACGATGACAGTTTGCGAGTGGGCTTGCGGGGCTTTGCGATTCGTCGTACCGAGTTTCTGAACGAAACCGGTGAAGAGCTAGAGTTAAGGTGGCTAGGTGGTTATAAGCGCTTTTTGTCCGAAGACGATGGGCGCGCTGGCGATGTCGGTTCGCTAACCGCCCCGTTTCAACGTTTTAGATGGAATGACTACACCTTGCGTTCAGACCGTTCGTATCGTTACGAAGTTTTTCCATTACGAGGTGAGCCCGGTGCATTAACTCGAGAAGAAGCACCACTTGTTTTTGAATTTTCGCCAACGGATGAAGACGATGGAGGGCTTGGTATTTTTGTTAACCGTGGCGTTAGCGCGGCTAAAGCGTATTTTCAGCGATTTGGCGATGTGCATCCTAAAGACGTTATTCCCGCAACGGCTGCTTACAATTGGCTGTCGCGAGGCTTAAAAGAATCGCTGATTAACTTTATTGACTGCGCGCAAGATGGCGATGCTTTACACATAGCGGTTTACGAATTTCACGATGACGAGGTTGCAATCGCGCTCAAACAAGCAATATCACGCAATGTTGATGTACAAATCGTGCACGATGCGAAACCGGGGAAACACTCAACCGAAAAAAGTGAACGTAAGATTGAAAAGCATCGTTTAAAAAGCCGCCGTGTCGAGCGCACCACGGTCAATATTAGCCACAATAAATTAGTGGTGTTATTACGTGCAGGAACGCCGATACAAGTTTGGACAGGCTCAGCAAATTTCTCTGAAAATGCGTTTAATTATCAAACCAATAATGCCCTGGTATTCAATAATCTTGATATAGCGGAATACTTTGAAGCGTACTTTCAATCCCTAACCGATAATCCCACAAAGCGCGAAAGTAAGCTGCGCAATCGCGCATTGATGAATCAGGTTAACAGTGTCGCGGGTCGTGAAATTGAAACCACGTTTTTTTCGCCTCTTTCGCAATTTGATATCTTAGATGCGGCCGTTGATCTGATTGAAAATGCGCAGAGTATGATATTGGTTTCCAGTCCGTTTGGGCTTGATAAAAGGCTAATTGAAGCACTTGAGGCCAATGACCGAGCGATTGTTGAATATGGTTTGGTAAACGCCACCGCACAGAAAAAGGTCGCGACTCTTAACCATCACAATACGCGGTTTTTCCCACCCAAAAAGTTAAAAACGTATCGCAACGAGCGTTGGGATGCCAAAGCCTTTGGCGCGCATAAAATTCATGCTAAAACAATCATCGTAGATCCATACAGCGATAACCCAAAAGTGTTAACGGGCTCAGCTAATTTTTCCAAAGCGTCTTGTAAAGACAATGACGAAAATGCCGTGCTAATTGTGGGAGATAAACGCTTAGCGGCGGTGTTAACAACTGAGTTTATGCGTATGTATGATCATTACAAAAGTCGCTGGTATATCGACAAGCTGAGGGAGGCCAATGTGCCGTTAAACATGCATCTTAAGGATGACGATTCCTGGAGTAACACCGCATTTAACCCCAATAGCCGCAGCCATAAATTTAGAGATCGAATCGCGTTTTCTGAATGATCTCAGAATTCAGGTTAGTGTTAATCTGTTTTTAGCTTACAGCTGGCTTGCACCTCACGTAGGTTAAGCGCAATACGTTTTGCGCCGGGTTCAGTCCAGTTGTCGGCAAATGCTCTTTTATCGTCATTGCGATAGATAAATATCTCGAACACGTTTGACCAGTTTGCTGCTGGGAATTCTGTTTGCTTTAACTGCAGGCAGTATTCTCGGGCTCGTTGATAGTGATAATAATTTGGTGCTTCCAAGCCAAAGGCTAAATTATCATCTAAGTTTTATGCACCTTCGTGTGCCTAGTACCCGCGCTTGTCGATTATTTCCTCGGAAAAGTAGTCGTTTCTCATCTTTTTAATAAACGACTACCTTCTATTGTGAGTTGCTGCTTTGGAGCCTTACCCGTGTCGATAATATCGCTAGGGCTGTCAAGTTGGATGTAGCGTATTTCAAGTTCGGTATTGATTTGTTTGATCTACGTGCGCTCCATATTGACGTTAACGTTAACGTAGAGTATATTTCTGAGATTATGAAATCTGTAACCAATGTTGCTACCAAGCCCAAGACTAACCACGTCTAAACTAAAAGGAGTGAAATTTCATTGTGAATAAAGAGTATTCAATCACAGAACTAGCTAACGAGTTTGATATCACTACTCGCGCTCTTCGTTTCTACGAAGAAAAAGGCTTGTTAAAACCAAACAGAGATAAGCAAACCAGAATTTACAGCAGTGCCGATCGCACTCGGCTAAAGCTTATTTTGCGCGGCAAACGTTTAGGCCTATCGCTCGATGAAAGTGCTGAAATTATTAATATGTATAACCCGCGTGGTAATAATAAAAAACAACTCCTTGAGTTAATTGCCAAGGTAGAAGAAAAGCGCAAACAATTGCAAGAGCGCAAAAAAGATCTTAACCAAATGTTGTTGGATTTGCGCGATGTAGAACAACGCTGCCGCGATGCACTTGGCGAATAAGCAACAGATTACGACAGTATTAAACCCTGAGTTACCGGTGACAAAATGACCACTCCATACCAAGCCCTTGAATACGACCACAGTGAAGAAATTATGATGCTGCGCGATATGACGTTTCAGTTCGCCAGTACTGAAATTGCTCCCCGTGCAGCACAAATTGATATCGATAATGTTTTTCCGAATGATCTTTGGCAAAAGTTTGGCTCGCTCGGTTTGTTGGGCATCACTGTTGCAGAAGAATATGGTGGCAGTGCTATGGGGTATCTTGCACACGCGATTGCGATGGAAGAAATAAGCCGCGCGTCTGCTTCGGTGGGTTTGTCATACGGTGCGCATTCCAATCTCTGTGTGAACCAGATATATAAAAATGGTAATGAAGAACAAAAGGTGAAATACCTACCGAAACTTTGTTCTGGTGAACATATCGGTGCATTGGCGATGTCTGAACCAAATGCGGGTTCAGATGTGGTGAGCATGAAGTTACACGCGCGCAAACAGAATGATCACTATGTGCTTAACGGCAATAAAATGTGGATTACCAATGGGCCGGATGCAGACACCTATGTGGTGTATGCAAAGACAAATCCTGAAGCCGGTTCTAAAGGTATCACGGCCTTTATTATTGAACGTGGCTTCGCTGGTTTTTCGCAAGCGCAAAAGCTCGATAAGTTAGGCATGCGTGGTTCAAATACCTGTGAGCTGGTGTTTGAAGACTGTATTGTGCCAGAAGAAAATGTCTTAGGTTTTGAAGGCGGCGGTGTACGTGTTTTGATGTCTGGTTTAGATTACGAACGCACAGTTTTATCGGGCGGCCCCATTGGCATTATGCAGGCCTGTATGGACATTGTTGTGCCATACATTCATGAACGAAAACAATTCAACACTGCAATTGGTGAGTTCCAGCTAATGCAAGGCAAGATCGCAGACATGTACACCTCACTCAGTGCCAGCCGTTCATATTTATACGCGGTTGCATCTGCCTGTGATCGAAATAAAGAAAGTCGCAAAGATGCTGCTGCGGTGATTTTATACACCGCAGAACAAGCCACACAAATGGCGCTGCAAGCGATTCAGACTCTGGGTGGCAATGGCTATATCAATGAGTACCCCACTGGGCGTTTATTGCGCGACGCTAAGTTATACGAAATTGGCGCAGGCACATCCGAAGTGCGCCGTATGTTGATTGGGCGCGAACTCTTTACCGAAACTGCCTAAGCAACAAACTTTTAGGAAAAGCCGTGAATATAATCAAAAGCAAAGTGAACCCGCGCTCCGCAGACTTTATAAATAACGCTGAGCATATGCAGGATCAGGTTGATGATCTGTATCGTGTGGTTGAGCAAATAAAGTTAGGTGGCGGTCAAACGCGTCAAGACAAACATAAATCACGGGGCAAGCTTCTGGCGCGTGAAAGAATCGACGCCTTGATTGATCCGGGCAGTCCTTTCCTAGAATTATCGCAACTTGCTGCGCATGAGGTTTACCAAGATGAAGACGTTGCTGCGGCCGGCATTATCACAGGTATTGGAATTGTCGAAGGGCAAGAATGTATGATTGTGGCGAATGACGCCACGGTTAAAGGCGGCAGCTACTACCCGTTAACCGTTAAAAAACATTTGCGCGCTCAAAGCATTGCCGAGCAAAATCATTTGCCGTGTATTTACTTGGTTGATTCAGGTGGTGCTAATTTACCAAGACAAGACGAGGTGTTTCCAGACCGAGAACACTTTGGGCGCATCTTCTATAACCAAGCTAATATGTCGGCGCAGAATATTCCGCAAATTGCTGCGGTTATGGGTTCTTGTACGGCAGGTGGTGCCTATGTGCCGGCGATGGCCGATGAATCAATAATTGTTAAAGACCATGCAACGATTTTTTTAGCAGGCCCGCCATTAGTTAAAGCCGCAACCGGTGAAGTTGTTACCTCACAAGAACTCGGTGGTGCGGATGTGCACTGCCGCGAATCGGGTGTGGCAGATCATTACGCGCAAAATGACCATCACGCTTTAGAGTTGGCGCGCAAATCAATTGCCCGATTAAATCGCATAAAGCCAGCGCAGCTTGATATTAAAGAAAGCATCGAACCCAAATACGACCCAAAAGAAATCTACGGAATACTGCCCAAAGATATGCGTCAACCCTTTGACGTGTCAGAGGTGATTGCGCGCATTGTGGACGGTTCAGAGTTTGATGAGTTCAAAGCGCTGTTTGGTAAAACTTTAGTCTGTGGTTTTGCGCGTATTCATGGTTACCCAGTTGGTATTGTGGCAAATAATGGAATCTTATTTTCTGAGGCCGCACAAAAAGGAGCGCACTTTGTGGAGTTGTGCGCACAACGAAAAATTCCTTTAGTGTTCTTGCAAAATATAACTGGTTTTATGGTTGGCAAACAGTATGAAGCAGGCGGTATTGCCAAGCATGGAGCCAAGATGGTAACAGCCGTATCATGCGCTAAGGTGCCAAAGTTTACCGTGCTAATTGGTAACTCGTATGGCGCAGGAAACTATGGCATGTGTGGTCGCGCGTATGAACCAAACTTACTGTTCATGTGGCCCACGGCACGCATCTCGGTAATGGGCGGTGAGCAAGCCGCTGGTGTATTGGCGCAAGTCAAACGAGCGCAAAAAGAGGGCAAAGGCGAAACATGGAGCGAACAACAAGAAGTCGAATTCAAACAACCTATTTTAGATACCTATGAGGAACAAGGTCATCCGTATTACGCCTCGGCGCGCTTGTGGGATGACGGCGTGATTGACCCAGCCGACACACGAACCGTATTGGGCTTAGCCATTTCAGCCAGTTTGAATAAACCCATACAAGACACGCGGTTTGGCGTTTTTAGGATGTAGTCATGAGTGCAACTATTCAAACAGACATAAACAGTAATGGGGTTGCCGTTGTTACGCTGAACCGCCCTCAAAAACACAACGCATTTGATGACGCAATTATCACAGAGCTGCAACAGACCTTTGATGACGTAGATCAAAATCCAAACGTTAAAGTCATGGTGCTTGCCGCACAAGGCAACAGCTTTTCGGCGGGTGCCGATTTGTCGTGGATGAAACGCATGGCAGACTATTCCTATCAAGAAAATTTTGACGACGCGCAAGCACTGGCAACCATGCTTAGAACCTTAGACCAAATGTCTAAGCCAACCATTGCCAAAGTTCAGGGCGCAGCGTACGGCGGCGCGGTGGGCTTGGTAAGTTGTTGTGATATGGCCGTTGGTACCCCTGCGGCACGTTTTTGTTTGAGTGAAGTGAAACTGGGTTTAGTACCCGCCACTATCTCGCCATATGTGGTTCGTGCAATTGGCTTGCGTGCTGCACGTCGATATTGCCTTACCGCAGAAGTCATAGACGCAAATTCAGCGCTCGACTTGGGTTTGCTAAGTGCCGTTGTGGAAAATGATCAGTTAGACACCAAAGTTAGTGAGCTTTGTGATGCGGTTTTAGCAAATGGCCAGCAAGCAATGGCCGCAACGAAAAAGTTAGTCGCGCAGGTAGCAACCCAAGATTTGACCGCAGACCTGGTCGAGCACACCAGTGGTGTGATCGCCAAAGCGCGAGTCTCTAATGAAGCGCAACAACGCATAGCAGAATTTCTGAATAGCCGTGATTCTAATAAAGGCAGTGAAGGCAACAAAGAGAAGAGCGGGGATGACAATGTTTAATAAAATACTGATTGCAAATCGCGGTGAAATTGCATGTCGTGTTATTAAAACAGCCCGCAGAATGGGCATTCGTACAGTCGCTGTATTCTCAGATGCCGACCGACATGCTTTGCATGTAAAGATGGCCGACGAAGCTATTCATATTGGTGCAGCGCCATCAAAAGATTCATATCTTGTCGGTGATAAAATAATGCAAGCCGCGCTCAAAACGGGTGCGCAAGCAGTGCATCCTGGCTATGGGTTCTTATCTGAAAACGCAGAGTTCGCGAAACAATGCGCGGACAATAATATTGCGTTTATCGGCCCGCCTGTTACTGCGATTGAATCAATGGGTTCAAAGTCGGCCGCCAAAACCATTATGGAAAAAGCAAAGGTGCCACTCGTGCCGGGCTACCATGGTGATGATCAAGATACAGCCATATTAAAGAAGTCAGCCGATGAAATGGGTTACCCAGTGTTACTCAAAGCCGTAGCAGGTGGAGGCGGCAAAGGCATGCGCCAGGTTTGGCAGGCTGATGAGTTTGAACAAGCATTAGCGCAAGCGAAAAGTGAATCCTTAGCCAGTTTTGGTGACGATCATATGTTGGTTGAGAAATACTTAACCCAGCCACGTCATGTTGAGTTTCAAGTGTTTTGCGATCAACACGGCAACGGCGTTTATCTGTTCGAGCGAGACTGCTCAGTGCAACGACGACACCAAAAGGTGATCGAAGAAGCACCTGCGCCAAACATGTCAGAAGCACTGCGCAAAGAAATGGGTGAGGCGGCGGTTAGAGCAGCCAAAGCCATTGACTACGAAGGCGCAGGCACGGTTGAGTTTTTGTTAGATACAGACGGTTCGTTTTTCTTTATGGAAATGAATACGCGGCTGCAAGTAGAACACCCAGTCACCGAAATGATCACCGGTGAAGACCTCGTTGAATGGCAATTACGTGTTGCGAATGGTGAGCAATTGCCCAAACCCCAAGAACAATTGAAAATGCATGGGCATGCATTTGAATCTCGAATTTACGCCGAAGACCCAGACAACGACTTTTTACCAACCTCTGGAAATTTAGCGTTTGTAAAAACACCCGAAGAAAACTCAAATGTTCGTGTTGATACTGGTGTGATCCAAGGTGATGATGTTAGCCCGTATTACGACCCAATGATCGCCAAGCTGATTGTGTGGGATGAAGATCGACCACGCGCGTTAGCGCGAATGGCCAGTGCCTTAAAGCAATATCGTATTCATGGCGTTACCACGAATATTCCGTTCTTATACAACTTAGCAAGCTGCGCACCTTTTATGGCGGCAGACATAGACACGGGCTTTATTGAAAAAAACCAAGAGTTGTTATTTATTAAGGACAACATCGACCTAGAAAATTGCTTAGCGCTGATTGCGGTTTACTTAATATTAAGCGAATCACCTACGTCAAACGAACCATCACCTTGGCAACGCAAGAATGCATGGCGGCTGAATCAGCCAAATAAGCATAACCACGAAATTATTATTGGCGAACAACATTTCGAATTAAATACTCAAGAACATTCTTCAAACGCGAATCGAGTATTTGAAGTTCACGTAAACGAACAATCATTTGACGTTGTTGCGACTTTAAATAATGAAGAAATCAGCGCCGAAGTTAACGGCCACAAACAACGCGCGCATATCGCAAAACAGGGCGACTCGTTTACTCTGTTTGCAGAGCAAGGTGCGTTGAGTTTTGAGCTAGTAAAAATAGATTTGGGCGATGCGAATAATGAATCCGCACAAGGTGACTTCAGTGCACCTATGAACGGCACCATCGTAGAGATAATGGTCCAACCAGAAGAGCAGGTTGAACAAGGCAGTGCATTGTTAGTAATGGAAGCAATGAAAATGCAACACACAATTAGCGCCCCATCTGACGGAACAGTAATAGAGCTATTTTGCAATCAAGGTGACTTAGTATCCGGCGGCGATGAACTGCTATCCTTTAAGGCAGAAAAATAAAAGCCGGCTTGCTGGTTGGGTAAGTAATTAGCAAACCGGCCATATTAATGCTGAGTAACGCCTGTCACAACAAATCATCCTGATCCAACATTTCATCACAGACTAACTCCTGTTATTCCCACCATCCGCGGTGCTGATCTGAAATTTCATAATAACCAAAAACAAAAATATTCATATCACCCAAATGGGTGATATTGAGTAATTTCTTACTTTTCAATTGCTTATTTAACTAAAGATCAATACCCTTGTTAGGATGAATTATTCAGAAAGGGCTGGTCGTAATGAATGAAGATGAATATCTTAGAGCCGCAGTAGATTATTTTCGAGAAAAGCTTTTTTATAAACACATGAGTACGGTAAGTTTAAAGCATTCGAAGTTGAGTTCTTATAAAATTAACCCCATTGTTGTTCGATATTTATCTAATGTTCTAGAATCCAACTTCACTCCACTTGGTGTTGCGAAAGCATTGTATTACCCAAGGGTATTGGGCACGTCTATCAACACATCTTTTGGCACTAATATCCAAAAAATGTTCATTGATCTTGAGCTTGCAGAAGGCTCTTTGATAAAAGGTATGGACATCGAGTTTATTGATAAAGTAGATAAGCGTAAAAAATGGTGTCAACTAAAATCAGGGCCGAACACGATCAACTCAGAAGATGTTAACCCGTTACTTAAAAAATTTGAATCTGTTGCGAATTTGGCGAGAACAAATAGCACCAATCTAAGCAATTCAGATTTGATTGTTGGGGTTTTATATGGTTCCGTAGATCAAATTAGTCAGCATTATCAAAAGATAGACCGAATCTACCCAGTAATCGTAGGTGCCGAGTTTTGGCATCGAGTAACTGGTTACTCCAATTTCTACAGTAAGCTAGTTGCTATGTTGAATTCGGAAATTGATTCTATAGATACTACTCATTTTTTCGAACAAGGGTGCTATCAACTTGCTGATGAAATTAGAGCCTCAGAATTATTCGATTTTTCTTAGTTCAGTTAAGTTGTAGCTGCAATAGTTCTTTTTATTGTGTGCTCTGTAAAATGAAAAAGTAACATTTCATTGATAACCATGTATAAGGATGTATAATGTGGTTATGAAAGAAAAGTATTACTCAATTTCTGAATTTGCTAATCTAATTGGAAAAAACCCAGAGACACTTCGTCGTTGGGATAGAACAGGTAAGTTACAAGCTGTACGTGAGCCGGTTAGCAATTACAGGGTCTATGATGAGGATCAATTGAAACTATTCCCTGGCTACAAGGATGCAGAGAAAGTTAAATTAGACTCCAAACCAATCAACGATTATTCAGTGCTAGAGTTATTTGCTGGAGCCGGAGGGCTCGCCCTTGGTCTAGAAAAAGCTGGCCTTAAATGTGCTGCTTTAAATGAAATTGACAAATGGGCTTGTGAGACACTACGTACAAACCGACCAGATTGGAATGTTTTGGAAGGCGATATAAAGTCTTTCAACTATGAAACCTATAAAGACAAAATAGATGTGGTTACTGGAGGGTTTCCTTGTCAGGCTTTTAGTTATGCTGGGAAAAAACTTGGCCTAAAGGATGCGAGAGGAACATTGTTTTATGAGTTTGCTAAGGTTGTACAAACAGTTCGGCCTAAAATTTGTATTGGCGAGAATGTTAGAGGTTTGTTGAGTCATGATAGCGGTCGCACATTAGAAGGGATGATTGCGATCCTCGATGAAATTGGCTATCGAGTTGCATCACCGCAAGTATTGAAGGCAATTAACTTTAAAGTTCCTCAGAAAAGGGAGAGGCTTATTTTGGTTGGTGTAAGGAAAGATCTCGATCCAGATTTTGACTACCCAATTCCGGATAACAAAATCTACAATCTTGAAGATGCGCTCAAAAAAGGAGAGTTGTTTCCGACGGATGTTCCTAAATCAGAAGGTTCTAGATATCCACAGCATAAAGTTGAAGTGCTTGATTTAGTTCCTCCTAAGGGATATTGGCGAGACTTACCATTAAATATTCAAAAATCCTATATGCAGAAAAGTTTTTACTTGGGAGGAGGTAAAACTGGTATGGCAAGGAGAATAGGTTGGGATGAGCCGTGTCTCACTCTAACTTGTAGTCCTGCTCAGAAACAGACTGAACGGTGTCATCCGGATGAAACACGACCATTTACTGTTAGGGAGTACGCGAGAATTCAGACGTTCCCAGATGATTGGAGTTTTGCAGGCTCAGTATCTCAGCAGTATAAGCAGATTGGTAATGCTGTACCTGTTAATTTAGCTAAGGAGATAGGATATTCGATTGTTCGTTTTTTGAACAATGTTTATCTTTTAGATGCAGAAGAAGCCCATCAAGATACAGATTATGGCTAGAGGCCTCAATTGTCTTTTATATAAACTACGTCCGGCTATATGATCAACCGCCGTCGCTTTTTAAATTACCTTGGCCTATCAACATTAGGCTTG
>CAZOBR010000008.1:0-30844 GCA_964578035.1 uncultured Gammaproteobacteria bacterium | reverse complement strand
AATAATGCCAAGTATAGTCAAACCCTAACTAATCGAGATATTAGGGTCAAGTTGAATGCTGTTGTGTTTCTAAGCATTGCTAGAGATTAGGCCTTAGGTCTGCTTATGCATAGTGGTTTTGTTGTCTATTTTGCTTCCTTATAAAAACTTCAGTACCAAGGGCCTACTATGTTTTTGTAAAAGAGAATCTAATAACGGCTAATGGTTAAAACGAAATAATGGGGACGCGTCTTGCCTTTGTAGATAATTATTCAATTCTAATAATGACATGAAGTTTGCAACAACTCTACGTGTGATGATATTACTGGTGACTTTATTCAGTGGAACCGCACTTGCGAGTATTTCATATGTGTTATCCAGCAAAACTCAAACCGCCGACGCCAATGACTAGGCAGACACGCAAAACATACTGAGATTTTTGTGATGTAGCGCATTTTGTGGGCTAGATTTTACAGTCAACAATTGCGTTGGATTGTTCACGGTTGTGTTTTATATATGATAGTTTAGGGTGATTATTGTTTTGAACGCTATAAATCTTAAACCTAAGAACAGTATGCTGAAGTCGATCAATTTTTTTGTGTCTGTTGCCGTGCTGCTGTCGGTGTCCTCTTTTGCGCGGGCTAATTCGCAGCAAACCTATGACCTTGTGATTAATAATGGTCGTGTTATTGACCCAGAAACACAGTTGGATGCGGTGCGTTCGGTTGGCATTAATGCAGGTGAGATTGTTGCTGTTTCTAAATCATTGTTAAGGGGTAAGCAATCTATTGATGCAAAAGGCATGGTGGTTGCCCCGGGTTTTATTGATATTCATTCGCATACCCCAACACTATTAGGCCAATATCTAAATTTGTTAGACGGCATTACAACTCAGCTTGATTTAGAAGCGGGTTCGTTTCCGGTTGATTATTATGGTGAGAGTTTTCGTGGTGGTGCGCAACTCAACTACGGCTCGTCGGTAAGCCATATGGCGATTCGAACAAAGGTGATTGAAGGGCTTGATAAGCCTTATATTTTGCATGGCAATCAGCCTGAAAAACTAGGCACTGCTGTGTTTGTTCAGCGCGCAACGGCTGCGCAAATTGAGCAAATGCGGGTGCTTGTAAATCAAGGTCTTGAGCAAGGCGGTTTAGGCATTGGCGTGTTGTTGGACTATATGACATCCGCCGTCAGTGATGGTGAGTTGGCCATGTTGTTCGACGTTGCTGCAAAAAGAGAAGTGCCGATTACCGTGCATGTACGCCGTGGTATTGATGGTGATCCAGCAGGTTTGCAAGAAGTGATAGAGCTGGCTAAAAGTTCGGGTGCGGCACTACTAGTGTGCCATATCACGCATAACGCTATTAGTGGTATTGATAACTGGCTAGCGATGATTGATCAAGCCAATGAAGGGGGCGCCAATATCACCACGGAAATGTTGAGCTACGGCGCGGGTGGCACATCTATTGGTGCGGATGTGTTTGCACGCCGTGATTGGCAAACCATATTCAATATCACCTATGAAGACGTACAGTGGGTAGCAACAGGTGAGTGGTTGACCAAAGAAACCTGGGATAAATACATGGCCGAGCAGCCGGGTGGCATGATTAATCATCACTACTTAAAAGAGGAGTGGGTGATTAAGGGCTTAAAGTGGCCGCGCATGATGATTTCAACCGATGCACTGCCCGCTGTCGATCTAGATATTTTAACGAACCCTAATGTGGCGGGCACGTTTTCGCGTGTGTTGGGGCGCTATGTGCGTGAGCAACAAGTTTTAAGTTTAAGCGACGCACTGGCAAAATTAAGTTTGTATCAAGCGCAATGGCTTGAACAAGCGTCGGACGTTTTTAAGAAGAAAGGCCGCCTGCAAGTAGGCAGCCATGCCGATATAGTGGTGTTCGACCCCGTAACAATTTCAGCGAATGCGGATTATGGTAAACCTTATGAACCACCCACAGGTTTGCACCATGTGATTGTGGGTGGGCGACATATTGTTAAAAATGGCGAGCGTCTTGAAGGGCGTTACCCAGGTAAAAAAATACTCGGCAATCTCGCTAACTAGCAAATAACGCCAGCCACTCTATCGCCCATTGATCTACCATTCAGCAATGCCAATCGGTGACAACCAAGCGGTTACAGCAATCATGCCTGAAATGGTAATAAAGTAGGCATACCAACGCCATTTCCAAGGTTCGAGTGACACCGGGCTGTCTTTGGGTTTTTCAAACGGTTGAGCTTGCGGCTGAAGTTTGCCAAAGGCCAGCATAATGCACACACCAATCATAAAGAAAATAGCGGCCCAGTGTAAAAAGTGTAAACCGTAGTCGTTGATCAGTTGCGTGTAGCCGTAACCAAGGAGGTAGGTAATCAACGCCACTTTTGCGCCAATTGGCGGCACGCGTTTGGTTAACATGCCGACAATCACAATCGTAAAAATAGGAATGCTAAAAAGGCTTGCCACCTTCTGAAAATAATCATAAAAACCATCACTCGCAAAATAGATAAATGGCGCAATAAACATGGCAATAATTGCCAGAATCACTTGGGTGGTTTTACCCATGCGAATTAACTGTGTGTCTTTAATTTCTTCGCCGCGATTGTCTTTGTAAGGCTTATAGAGGTTTAAGACCGCCATGGTGCTGGTGCTGTTCAAGCCCGAATTAAACGTGGTGAGGGATGCGCCAAACATAATCGCCGCCATTAAGCCGATTAAATAGGCAGGCATCACACCCGTGACCAACGCTGAGTAAGCCTCACTGCTTTGGCCAAGGTTCGGAAAAATCGCCAAGGCAATTACACCGGGGAATACCGTAATAAACGGCGCGATAAACTTAAGAGAAGCGCCAAACATCATGCCTTTTTGGCCTTCGCTCAGATTCTTAGAACCCAAAGAGCGTTGCAAGATATATTGCTCCGCGCCCCAGTAATTTAAGTTCACTAATAACATACCAGTGAAAAGCGTCGTCCAAGGTACGGAATCAGTCGGTCTACCCCAAGCACTTAAATGATCGGGGTGGCGATCTACCACCACATCCCAGCCCACCATAAAGCTGCCGTCGCCGAGATACTTTAGACCAAAGTAAGGTACTAAAATACCACCCAACACTAAGCCAACACCATTCAGTGCATCAGATGCGGCAATGGCTTTTAGGCCGCCGAAAATCGCGTAGGCACTACCGACAATGCCAATCGCCCAAACCAATATCCAGATGGATGTCCAATACTCAATGCCGAGTAAACCGTCGATATCAAACATACCGTTCAGCACCACTGCGCCCGTGTATAAAACGGGTGGCATCAGATTAACCACATAAGCCAATATCAGTAGTATTGCGACCCAACGCGTGATCTCTGGGCCAAAGCGCATGCCTAAAAATTCAGGAGTGGTAGTCACGCCAAATCGTAAATAAATGGGTAATACAAATTCAGAAACAATCGCCATCGCAAAGATAGATGCAAAGCCGTACATCATCACCGTCATATTGGTGAGATAGGCGGATTCTGTTTCCCCAACAATCGCAATCGCCGAGATATTGGATAAAAACAAAGAACCACCGACCAAAAACCAACCAAGATGACGACCGCCTAGGTAGTATCCTTCTACCGTGTTTAAATCCTCTTTACGCGTTATCCACCAAGAGATAACCGCAATAGAAATAGTGACGGCTAAAAAAGTGATCACGGACATTGTATTCATGATTTGTGTCTCTTGTTTGTTCTGAAATTTCGACCAAGAATATCAGCCAATACCACCTCAGACAAATTACTGCTTTCGCAGAGAAACAGAGAATAATAATGTGGCCATTATGATTTTGGCAACTGCGATCAGTTGATTATCGTTAAAAGGCGATTAGAGAGGAGATAGGTATTTAATTGCATCCATGTTTTGTCTATTTCCAAATAAAGTTGTACACCACGACATAGTTCCACACTGATTAGGCCTACGGATTTTTTCGTAGTAATCAATTAAATACAAATCATGCTGACCAATTTTCCTGCTCGTTTTTACACCGAACTAGCGGGTATTTTTGAGTTAGATCATCAGGTTTACGCTATATCTCCATCGAATCACAATTCGTTTACGATGAATGTTGACGAGTTCTTGTCTCTGCACATGCAGGATTTAGGTAGAGAATAAGGGTATGACTTGCTAGGAATAACGGATAAAACAAAACAAATTTGCTAAAATTCGCCTGTGAAAAAAATAGACCAAACAATTGATCGAACTTTTTGTGTGGCGCCGATGCTGGACTGCACGGATCGGCATGAGCGTTATCTGTTGCGTCTAATCTCTAAACACGCCGTTCTGTACACCGAAATGGTCACCACTGGCGCATTATTGTTCGGTGATACTGCGAAATTTTTAGATTTTGATCAATCAGAGCACCCCGTGGCATTGCAGTTAGGTGGTAGTAAACCTGATGATATGTCGCGTTGCGCAGAGCTCGCGCAACAATGGGGCTATGATGAGGTTAATATTAACGTCGGCTGCCCGAGTGATCGTGTGCAATCAGGTAGCTTTGGCGCCTGCTTAATGCAGTCTCCAGATTTGGTTGCGCAAAACGTTCAGCAGATGCAGGCCGCTGTTGATATTCCGGTTACGGTTAAATGTCGAATTGGAGTTGATGAACAAGAACCTCGTGAGGCTTTGTGGAAATTAGTGGAAAAAAGTGCCAATGCTGGTTGTTCGGTGTTTCTAGTACATGCTCGCAAAGCTTGGCTAAAAGGCTTAAGCCCTAAAGAAAACCGTAACGTGCCGCCATTAGATTATGAGCTTGTGTATCAACTCAAGCAGGATTTTCCTGAGCTGGATATTATTGTCAATGGCGGTATCGAAACCTTAGCGCAATGCCAGTATCACCTTGAATATGTTGATGGTGTAATGATGGGGCGCGAAGTTTATTCAAACCCTTATGTCTTGTCACAGGTTGATCAATTGCTCTACAACGACTCTGCATTGCCACGCAGTCGTGACAGCATCATGCATGACTATATTGCGTACATCGAAACACAGCTTGAACAAGGCTGTCGTTTAAATCAGCTATCCAAGCATGCCGTGGGGTTGTATCACGGTGAACCGCGCTCGCGTTTGTGGCGACGACACATTAGCGAAAATGCGCATTTACCTGGTTCGGGTGTTGAAGTCTTGCACGATGCTTATGAACGCATGGTGGCAATTAATGCCGCATAGTGCATAAAGACATGCAGCATAAAGAACAGCATAAAATACTCATCATAGGCCCATCTTGGGTGGGGGATATGGTGATGGCGCAAAGCTTGTTTATTGATTTAAAACAGCGCCAACCCAACTGCCAAATTGATGTGCTCGCACCTGCATGGACAGCTGCGTTAATTGACCGAATGCCTGAGGTTTCTAATTTAATTAGCGCCAACTTTAACCATGGTAAGTTAAGTTTGGGTGAGCGACTAAAGCTGGGCAAGACTTTGCGTTCAAAACAGTATGATCAGGCCATTGTATTGCCGAACTCTTTAAAGTCAGCCATGGTACCGGCTATTGCCAAAATACCGCATCGCACAGGTTGGTTAGGCGAACAACGTTGGGGTTTGTTGAATGATATCCGCAGGCTAGATAAAGCCGCCTTGCCAATGACCGTACAACGGTTTATCGCACTGGGCTTAGAGCGAGATGCCCCCACGCGTGACATTGATTCAGTGCCTAGGCCTTTATTAAGCGTGAATCATGACCAGGTTCAAGCGGTGATGGCCAATAATGATCTAAGCGACCATGCTCCCATTTTAGTGCTTTGCCCTGGTGCTGAGTTTGGTGCATCTAAGCAGTGGCCAGCGGAACATTACGCGAGTGTGGCGAACCATTATTTAGCGCAAGGCTGGCTGGTTTGGTTAATGGGCTCAGATAACGACCTCGCAATTTGTAAACAGATTAAACAGCAAGCACAAGACTCACCCAATTGCAGAGTACTCGCTGGCAAAACTAAGCTCGCCGAAGCGGTGGATTTGATTTCATGCGCCAACTTGGTAGTTAGTAATGACTCAGGATTAATGCATATTGCCGCAGCATTACAAAAACCTTTGGTGGCGGTTTATGGGTCCACTGACCCAGGTCATACGCCACCACTAAGTCCAAACCACGATATTGCGCGCTTGGGTTTATCGTGCAGCCCTTGTTTTAAACGTGAGTGTCCGCTGCCAATCAATAATGGTCATTTAGATTGTTTAAAAAAATTATTGCCGCAAGATGTTATTAGTAAAAGCACAGCCTTACTTGCTGAGAATCACGGATGAAGATTTTAGTGGTCAAGCTCACATCGATGGGCGATGTTTTGCATTTAATGCCAGCGCTGACTGATTTGCAGCAATACATTCCTGAGGCGAGCGTTGATTGGATGGTGGAAGACAGTTTTAGCGAACTACCGCCGTGGCATCCGCTAGTGAATCGCGTAATTAGCGTATCCACCCGCCGTTGGCGCAAGCCAACGTTGAGCTGTGCGCGCGAATTTATCAGTTTTGTTAAGGAACTGCGAAGTGAATCTTATGACATGGTAATTGATGCTCAAGGTCTTATTAAAAGTGCAGTGTTTGCGCGCATGGCGAAGGTGTCGACCAACGGTGTGCGCGCTGGCTTCAGTGGTGCCTCAATTAAAGAATCACCAGCGGCGATGTTGTATCAACGCTGCGTACATGTGTCGCGAGATTTACACGCGATTATGCGCTTACGAAAGTTATTTGCGGGTTCATTTGGCTATCAGATTTTTGATAATGAGCCATTTCAATATGCGATCAAATTACCACAAGTTGATCACGGCACTGATTTGATTTCTACACCCTTGGTTTGCGCCACTAAACCAACTATTTTGCTACTACATGGTACCACTTGGGCAAGCAAGCATTTACCGGATCAGACTTGGCGAGATCTTGCCGACCTAATAGCGCAAGCGGGCTATCAATTGGCGGTATGTTGGGGCAATGAAACTGAACGGCAGCGTGCTGAATGGATTGCACAAGATCAGGAAGCAGTACAGGTATTGCCAAAATCAACATTAAGGCATTTAGCAAACGAAATTCAACAGGCCGTTGGGGTGGTGGCCGTTGATACGGGTTTAGGTCATATGGCGGCAGCGTTGAGCACGCCTGCTGTGTCGGTTTATGGTTCAACTAATGCTGCTTTAACGGGTGCATTGGGTGAGCATCAGGTGCATTTACAAAGTGATTATGCTTGTTCTCCATGTTTATTAAAAGACTGCAATAAACTCAATAACCAGATAACTGAGCCGCCATGCTATCAACAATTAGATGCGCAGAAAATTTGGCATGCACTACAACAGTGTCTTAAGCAATCCGGTGCACATTAGTGTGCTAAACAAAGCATAAGCCAAATACACTAGTCTAAAACTGTTTTCGGCGTATAATCTCTGAAACGCTAACAACAAAACAACGAACTCGTTAATTAAACTGCCATTAACCGATTATTGATATGCATTTTGCATTTTGCCTATATAAGCATTTCCCGTACAGCGGCCTATCTTTGGATATGCTGCGGATTACGAACGAGTGCATACAACGCGGTCATCAAGCTACGGTCTATACAGGCAGTTGGGAAGGCGAGATACCCGAAGGCTTAAACGTTGTTTTAATTCACCATTTTGGTTTAACCAATCACACGCGTGCGGCGTCGTTTCATCGCAAACTGCGCAGGCAGTTAAATAAAGTTGATTACGACGTTGTGGTTGGTTTTAACAAAATCCCCGGCATGGATATTTACTACTGTGGTGATTATTGTTACGTGGGGCGATCATATTTACGCCACTCGTTCTTTTACCGCATTACGCCGCGTTTTTTATATTACTCACGTTTTGAACGAGGCGTTTTTGAAGCCACTTCAAGAACCAATGTGTTGTCATTATCGGACCGTGAAAAAGCGATTTATCAGCAATATTATCTGACCCAAGATTCCCGTTTTTTGTGTTTGCCGCCAACGCTGGAAAAAGCCCGTTGGGCGAATTTAGATAAATTACCTAGCCGCACTAAGTTGCGTGAATCATTGGGTATGTCTGAAGGTGAAAACATGGTGCTATTAATTGGCTCTGGTTTTGCCACTAAAGGACTGGATAGGGCCATTGTTGCGCTGGCCGCATTGCCAGAAGAGTTGTTAGTAAAAACTAAATTATTTGTGGTTGGCCAAGATAAAGGTGAGCCATTTTTACGTTTGGCAAAGCGTATGGATGTATCAAGCAATGTGCACTTTTTAGGTGGTCGAACTGATGTGCCAGCATTAATGAAAGCCGGCGACATGTTATTGCATCCAGCCTATGCTGAAACCACCGGTGGTGTATTACTCGAAGCCATTGTGTCGGGTTTGCCGGTATTGGCAACACCTGTTTGTGGTTACGCACCGCACATTAAGCACGCCGAAGCAGGGCATGTATTGCGCAAACGTTTCTCGCAGCTAGAGTTGAATGAAAAGCTGCACGAAATGTTGCTGTCTGATCAAAAAGAAGTGTGGCGCGAAAACGGTTTGAAATATGGTCAAAACCCATCGTTGTATGTCATGCCACAACGTGCGGTGGATTTTATTGAGCAAACCAGTGCGCAGCGCAGTTTGTATCTTGATCCGAGCAAACGGCAAGAGCCCGATGAATCCTTGTATATCAATAATGAATTGCGTCAAGCATTAAAAGGCGAAGACTCTTTTTATCAAATGATGAACATCGAAGGCAAAGTCTATCGCGAGGCATTAGGCCGCCGTACTTTGCGTTTTACGCGCGGCAGTAAAGATTATTTTTTAAAGATGCACACCGGTGTTGGTTGGGGTGAAATTTTTAAAAACATTACCTATTTGCGTGCTCCGGTTGTTGGTGCGCTGAATGAATGGCACGGCGTGCATCGATTAAAAGATTTAGAAATCGACACAATGACGGTTGCCGCTTACGGTATTCGTGGTAGAAACCCGGCAACCAAACATTCATTCATCGTGACAGAAGCCTTGCCGACTGAAACCAGTTTGGAAGACTTTTGTCGTGAGTGGAAACATAACCCGCCTAAGACCAAACAAGAGATACGTCTAAAACGCTGGATTTTGAATAAAGTTGTTGAAACCGCGCGCGTCATTCATGAAAATGGTGCGAACCATCGTGACTTTTATCTTTGTCATTTTCTGCTAGATGCGCAGTTTGAAGACGATCATGTGTCGGCCGACAGTAAGCTCTTTTTGATCGATTTGCACCGCTTGCAAATGCGGCGTAAAACACCTGAGCGTTGGGTGGTCAAAGATATTGCAGGCTTGTATTATTCCAGCAAGGATATTGGTTTGACTAAGCGTGATTTACTACGTTTCATGCGTTTGTACCGTGGCAAACCATTGCGTGAAACTTTAACCCAAGAAAAGAAATTTTGGGCGAAAGTAGAAGACCGCGGTAACAAACTCTACGACTCTGAGAAACGCAAAGCCAAAGCGGTGGAGAAGTTGCGTCGTGCGCGTGCCCAAGAACGGCTTGATCAGCATTTGAGTGATTTGCCGGAACTGCCTGAATTACAGAAAGAGCCTAGACAGTACATTGGCAAATAAATACCGCTAGTTTATGCGAGCTGATTGGCCTAACCAAAATGTACGTCGTCATGTGACTCGTCATGCTCGATATATAATCGCAAGTGACTTTGAGGCTCAGCTGCTTGCTTGTTATAAAGACTTAAATAATTCCCTTGCCCAAGGGGAAGTGCTAAAGCACGACCAAACCACCACGGTTGCTCGTCATAATGGACTGATAGTCAAGCGCTATAACCCGCGCAGCCAATTGCATAAAGTAAAGCGTGCCTTTCGTCGATCGCGCGCATCGCGCTGCTGGGTAATGAGCTATGCGTTTAATCGTGCCGACTTAAATGTGGCGCAGCCAATTATGATGTACGAGCGCCGAGTAGGCCCGATTCGTACGGATGCTTATTTTGTTAGTAAAGACTTATATGGTGAAGAGCTATTGAGTGCTCTACCTAATATGTGCGATGAACAGCAACAAAAAGTATTTTCGGCGTTGCGCCATGCCTTTGTTCAAATGCGTAAACATAAGCTAACGCATGGCGATATGAAAGCGAGTAATTTGTTGTGGGTAGATGGCGAGTTGTTTTTTGTTGATCTAGATGCAGCTAAGCAGCACAAGACCAAATCATCATGGAAAATCAGCCACAGTAAAGATATCAAACGATTTTTGAAAAACTGGCAAAACTATCCCAAGCTGACTGCGCTATTCAGTGCTCTAGAGCACTAAATCTTATAAACCTAAATATTCGCGTAACTCTGCTTTCTGAGCAATTGCGTCTTCATAACCTAGCTGAATGAGTTCGGTTGTGAAACGCTTGGTAAACATTAGATAGCTGATAAAGCGTCGACTATTACCCTTGCTCATGCCAAGAAATTTGAGAGCGAATCGAAACGATTTCGGTAAATCGGCGTAATAGCGATTAGCAATATCGGCAATGTCGCGCGATGGACTGATCACCATATGCTCGATTTGTCTTAGCCGCTCATTAGAATTATTTTGGTCTTTCAAAATGCGATTGACTCGTTCCAGCCGCTCAATATCTGAGTGCAAGCTATTTAGAAATAGGGTATCCATCACATAGCCCGAAATTTGGCCTAATGATGGGTGGTGAAGCATTGGCGGCCGTTTGGGCGGTTTGCCTTCAACACGTAAGCCAATAATCAAGATTTTTTCTGCGCCCAAATGTAAGGCTGGGCTAATGGGTGATATTTGACGCATTGATCCATCACCAAAATAATCACCCTCGATTTTAACTGATGGAAATACTACCGGAATGGCCGATGATGCCATTAAATAATCAATGTTCATTGACGCACGACGCCCTTCACGATGTGTGCGCTGCCAGTTTTCAATGTCACTTTGTCCATCGAAAAATGTCGTTGATTCGCCTTTTGAGTAGCTGCAGGCGGTTACGCAATAGGCGTGTAAGTCACCCTTTGTAATCGACTTTTCAATATTATCGAAGCTAATGTAATTATTTAAGAGTCGACGTAATGGCTGGTTATCCAGCAAAGAACTCGGGCCATCTTTAGTGCTACCAAAGCCTAGATTTGCCCAAGCCCAAGCAAGAATTCGTTTGCTTAAGTTTTTGCCATCAGCGTAAAACACATGTTCGAGTTTAAAGTTCGCCCAAACGTGGTTGATGCGCTCTACCGCATAATGAAAATTATTGGCATTTGATGCCAAAGCAATTGTATTGATTGAGCCAGCTGACGTACCGCAAATAATCGGGAAAGGGTTTTTAGAGCCGTGCGGAACAATTTCAGCAATGGCCTTAAGTACACCAACCTGATAGGCTGCGCGCGCACCACCACCGCCGAGCAATAATGCTGAACGGCTGTTAGAGTATGTTGAATTTGAGTTTGCTTGCTTTGATTCGCTCATAATGAATTGACGTTTAATTTAGTAAGCGCGTCATTAATTAAAATTAGCTGTGTTGCTTAATTATGACCGGACAAAGCAGCAAATGCTTTTAACCAATAGCGGGGATTTCATTGCCACGGCGTCCGCGTAATGGAATGCGGGGCTGCTTTGGCGGTTCGCTTTTGCGTTTTTCCATTGCCGCTAATTTAGCCGCTTCACGTTGCTCAGGTGTTTGTTTTGGTTGCGCATTGTTGGATTTGCGTTCAGCTTTCGGCATACGATTAGGGTTGCCTTTTTCACGTCTTGGCCGCTCGCGCTCGCCTTTGTTGCCATCTCTAGAGTCGCCAGCTCTGGGTTTTTTCGCATGTTTGCCTGCTGGTTTAGAACCGACTTTTTTGTCGCCGCGATTGTTTTTGCGGTTTGATCGAAGGTTGGACAAATCGGGCACCACTGCATCGGTCATCAATAAGTCGGCAATTTCACGCTCAACTGGAATCGAGTGTTCGATGTATTGCTCAATGTCCATGATGTTCATAGCGTAGGTTTCACAAATCAAACTAATCGCCGTGCCGCTGGCGCCTGCGCGCGCGGTTCTACCAATACGGTGCACATAATCTTCGGCGTCGGTTGGCAAATCAAAATTGACCACATAGCTTACGTCAGGAATATGTAAACCGCGAGCCGCAACATCGGTGGCAATCAACACATTAACGTCGCCGTCTTTAAATTTTTTGAGTAATTTTTCACGCTTTTTTTGCGGCACATCGCCAGATAACATGGCACCTTTGAAGCTATTTGCACTTAACCATGCATCTATTTTTTCGGCCATGTGTTTGGTGTTTATGAACACCACAATTTTCTCGTTATCCGCCTTCTTGATTAGTCCTAGCAACAACGGAATTTTCTCATCGTTGGATGGCATATACGCAATTTCTTCTATGCGATCTGCGGTGATTTCAGCTTCAATTTTAACGACTTCAGGTTCTGACATATGTTCATACGCCAATTCGCCTACGCGCGCCGATAATGTTGCTGAAAATAACAAGTTCAAGCGTTGTTCTGGCTCCGGCATGCGGCGAAATAAATAGCGGATGTCGGCAATAAAGCCAAGGTCAAACATACGGTCTGCTTCATCCAGAATAATCACTTCTAGGGCATCTAATGAAAATACTCCTTGCTTAAAATAGTCAATCACTCGGCCAGGTGTGCCAATTAATACATCAACGCCTGCCTCAATATGCGTGCGTTGCTTTTCGTAATCGGTGCCACCATAGGCAATACCTAACTTTAAATCCGTATGTTTAACCAGTGGTTTGCCGTCTTCGAGGATTTGAATCGCGAGTTCACGCGTTGGCGCAATCACCAAAGCGCGGATCGGATTCTTTTTGTCAGACTTCTTTGGTTCGTTATTAAGTAAATGGTCAAAACAGGCGATTAAAAATGCGGCCGTTTTACCGGTTCCAGTTTGTGCTTGTCCACTTACGTCTTTACCTTGAAGCGCAATCGGTAAGGTCATTGCCTGAATGGGGGTGCAATATTCAAAGCCTGCATCAGTGATGCCTTTTTGTACATCTGTGTGGATATTTAACTCGTCAAAACGAGTGTCGCTTAGGTGGGTATCGGTCATTTATATTTACGCTTTAAGGGGTGCCGTGTCTGCTCTAAGTGCTTGCGCTATATAGTTTTTTCTATCAACTAAGCACTCCGTTTCTCGACTTGTTTTATAAGTTTATGAAAGCGATGCTTGCAATCTATAAAATAATCCGCACACTATACCCCAACAAACACAAATAGGCGATTTACTTATGTCTCAAAACACAGTTGAAATTACCGATTCAAGCTTTGAATCAGATGTATTGCAAGCTAGCAAGCCAGTATTGGTTGATTATTGGGCTGAATGGTGTGGCCCGTGTAAAATGTTGGCACCAATCTTAGATGAAGTGGCTGCCGAGTATGGCGACAAATTAACCGTTGCCAAGCTTGATATAGATAGCAACCCAAACACGCCGCCGAAGTTTGGAATTCGTGGTATTCCAACCTTAATGTTATTCAAAGAAGGCGATGTGGCTGCTACCAAAGTAGGCGCTATGTCTAAGTCTCAATTGACCGCATTTATTGACGAAAATATTTAAACAGGTTTGTCTGTATGCGCACAATTTCGTTTGTGCGCATACGCTAGACAATCATGCTAAGACCATGGTAAGGTCAAGGCTGACTCGCATAAGACGGGTTCATTCCAAAAAGTAAATCTAAGAAGCTAAATTTCTAAGAAGCTAATCAAAGCAAGACGATTTCTAAAACAACGCGCTAAACAAGGCATTGAAATGGTCTAAAGAGTGTCTGTTTTAATACTCAAACAATTTGTCGCATTAAGCCTTTTTGTATTAAAAATAAGAATCGTATTATTTTTCATACTTATCTAAAGGTGAAGCCTTTAGTTTTTAATCTAGCTTTTGTAATACAGTTTCGTACTACTCAATGATCTTCTCATAACTCGCTCTCTCTGAGCGCTAACAAACATTACTCACGAACTATCATGTCTGCATCTTTAACCGATCTAAAAAAGAAAACCGCCACCGAATTAACTGAAATTGGGCGCTCAATGGAGCTAGACGGCTTAGGCCGTATGCGCAAACAAGACCAAATTTTTACTATTTTGAAATCCATCGCCAAGCGTGGTGAAGACATTGAAGGAGAAGGCGTGGTTGAAATTCTGCAAGACGGATTTGGTTTTCTTCGATCGGCAGACAGTTCTTATTTAGCCGGCCCAGATGATATTTATGTATCACCCAGCCAGATACGCCGTTTTAGCTTGCGAACTGGCGATACGGTAACGGGTTTTGTGCGTCCACCAAAAGATTCAGAGCGTTACTTTGCGTTGCTTAAAGTTGAGAGCATTAACGGCTCTACACCAGAGGACGCGCGCAATAAAACATTGTTTGAAAATCTAACGCCACTGCACCCAAACAAGCGCATGAAGCTTGAGCAAGAAAACGGTACCTCAGAAGATTTAACTGGCCGTGTGATCGATTTGATTTCACCATTAGGTAAAGGTCAACGCGGCTTAATTGTGTCGTCACCCAAAAGTGGTAAAACGGTGATGTTGCAGCAAATTGCGCAAGCCATTACAACCAATAATCCCGATGTTGAGTTGATGGTGCTGTTGATCGACGAACGCCCAGAAGAAGTAACCGAAATGCAGCGTTCAGTAAGAGGTGAAGTTATTTCATCAACCTTTGATGAACCGGCTGCGCGCCACGTGCAAGTGGCCGAAATGGTTATTGAAAAAGCCAAACGCCTAGTCGAGCATAAGAAAGACGTTGTTATTTTACTCGATTCTATTACTCGTTTGGCGCGTGCCTATAATACTGTGGCGCCAGCGTCAGGCAAGGTATTAACGGGTGGTGTAGACGCAAACGCATTACAACGCCCGAAGCGATTTTTTGGTGCGGCGCGTAATATTGAAGAAGGTGGTAGTTTAACTATTTTAGCAACCGCTCTTATTGAAACCGGTTCTAAAATGGATGAAGTGATTTACGAAGAATTCAAAGGCACAGGTAATATGGAAGTGCACCTAGAACGCAAAATTGCAGAAAAACGTGTTTACCCATCCATTGTAGTGAATAAATCTTCGACACGCCGAGAAGAGTTATTAATGGACCCTGAAGAGTTGCAAAAAGTATGGATTTTGCGCAAATTGTTGCACCCAATGAATGAAATTGAAGCCATTGAGTTTTTGTTGGATAAATTAAAAGCGACTAAGGCCAATTCAGAATTTTTTGGCTCAATGAAACGATAGCAGTCAATAATTTATTGACAGTTTTTGCACAGCCCGTGAACTTCTATCACGGGTTGCTGGCTAACAAAGCCTAAGGCTTGCGCTCCTTCGTTTAAGGCGGTTGCTACATTGCTGTTATTAACTTCGGCAATGTGGCCGCAATCAGTGCAAATATAAAATTGACATTGATGGTTGGCGTCAGGCGAAGGGCAGCCAATATAAGCATTTAGAGATTCAATACGATGAATCAAATGCGCAGACACTAAAAACTCGATCGCTCTATACGCTGTAGGTGGCGCTGGTTTATGACCACTCTCTTGTAGTTTTTGCAGCACATCATAAGCGCCAAGAGGGTGGTGCGACGCCCAAATTATTTCCAATACTTGCTGGCGCAGCTTGGTTAAGCGCAACCCTTGCTTTAAGCACTCGGCTTTGGCATTTTCAAGTGCTTGGTCTTGGCAATGTTCATGGTCATGATCGCCATGAAATGGTGAAATAACGTGTTTAGGTTCTAAACTCATTAGTTAGCTCATTTAGTTAACGCAGTACATGTTTAGTTCTTTGGGCGGCGGCAATTGGCGTTTCCAGGTGACGCAACGGTTTTGTTGAAGTTTGCCGAAATTACGAATCCAGGCGCGCTTTTGTTTAATCTCTGTGCGCGCTGCTTTTGCTAATTCAGTGTCGGCGTATTGGCCGTATAAGAAATAAGTCCAAACTACATCATTTTTACCCTTAGAGGTAAAGCGGTGCAGGTCTGGATTATTAATAAATTTATCACGCGCGACAAACTCTGCGATTTTTTCAGGCTCGTTAAAACTGGCCAACTGTAATGTGTAGTTGTCGCTGGGTTGACTGAACAACCATTCATTGTCGTTGATCCCGTTTATTCTGGCCTTAGGCTGAGAGGGTTTTACTGCACGTTTTATTGGTTCAGGCTTAGAAGCCGTGCCCCATTTGATGTTCTGGTCAAGCGGACGAGTTTTGTCTGTGCTTGAAGAGCTGGAGTTAGCGCCAGAACTTGCGGCAACGGTGCTGGCATAAGGTTGGCGGTTAAAGTCGTTTACTTTTACCCATGCTTTAAAGCGTGCCGGCGAGACAATTCGATACCAGTCGTTATTCTTATCAATAATTTCAATCGACTCATTTTTTCTCAGTTTTCCAACAATCGTGCCGTTGGTCACGATGGGTACTGAGCGGGCATTCACTGCTGAACCGGTGATCGTGCCAACACCGTCTGACGCAATAATGTAATCTTCATGCACCCATATTGGAAAACCCCGTTCTAAGCGAACGCGTATCCACTTTGGGCCTACTTTTAATATTTCAAGGTCGTCTTTGTTATCGATAATTGTGATCAAAACACTTCTGATATTTGGATCTGTGTACAGTGCAATTGGATTGTTTGATGACGTGAGCGTGTCATTTGTGGGTGCTGTTTGTTTTTCAGTGTTATTGTTGGTATTGCTCGCGGTTTCTAGTTCTCTGGTGTCAGCAGTAACCGTATTATCAGTTGATTCCGCAATATCGATAACCGCCTCAGTTGGTGTGTCTGTGGCTGCTGGCGACGTGATTACAGTATCGACGTTTGTACCAATAGGTTTTTGAGTAGGCTCTTGAATAGCGTCTTGTACTGCAATCACTGATTCTGATGTAGCGGTAGGCGTGGGTGTAATGCGTGATACGAGTTGCGCGTCCGTTTGCGTATCTTCGTTATCGTTAGCACTTGACTCAATATTTGGCCTGGCTTGTTCATTATCGTCCACGATAGAGTTGCTCGCGATAGACGTTTTGGTAAACTCTCCTGGCTCCGCCCAGCCGAGTTGCTCGAGAATATCAATTGATTTTGGCTCTTGGTTATTTGCAGCATTGGTGAACCATTTGCGCGCTTCGTCATGATCCTCTTTTAAACCAATACCCAGATAATAAGCGCGGCCAATATTAAATTGCGCTAACGGGTGATTGTTTTTGGCCGCTTTTAGCCACCACTGCATAGCGGTTTCTGTATTAGCTTTAACGCCGACGCCAGTTAAATACTGATGCCCAAGATTGTATTGAGCTAGCACATGTTCTTGGCGTGCAGCTTGTTTGTACCAATACACAGCTTGTTCATAGTCAGGTTCGTTAAATTGGTCATTAGTGAATAAAATGCCCACTTTAAATTGCGCGTCTCGATCACCTTCATAGGCGCGCAACATCCATTTGTCGAGCTCGGCGCGATATTCTGCTTCAAGGTTTGGGCTGTTGCTTGAGATAGTGTACTCAGTTTGCGCGTGTGCAATGCTTATTAAGCTAATAACACCTATCAAGTTCACCAGCGTTAGCCTTTGCAAAGCTAAACGCATTGATTTTGAAAATTGACGCATATGTGAATTATAACCCGTTTGTATTTGACCAATTCTAGCATTAATTTGTCTTGCGTTGCCTTGTTGCATTCATTGCTTACACTAGTTTACCAAGTAAGTTGTTTGGCGCTACTTGAAATATTTTTTGGCCTAGTTTTGTGCACGAACGACCGTATTGTTGATGGTTATTGGCTTTGCTTATTTCTTAATTGTTGGGTGCCAAATTTTCTCACCGCAAAATTCAAATAGTTCTTGCCATTTATTTACATACACATTATCTTTGGGTCTGTTCAATTTGCAACCACAATATATAGTGTTTTTGACATTTTGACCAATAAATAAGGCACCGAGTTAAGTATCAATTGAGTACTGATAAGTACCGATAAAAAGTGCTGTAAGATTTTATAAAGAGCGGTAAGGGTTTAAGCTTTTTTCCAACAATAAAAGCTAAGTAATTGAAAAGATTGAGTTTGCTGAAAGTGCAATCTCTCGAACCGGGGAGGTCTTTTCAATAATTTAATTTTTTGTAAGAGCATCATCAATATTTTGTTAAATACATTGCACGTATTTTTAATAAGTTGAATATGTTTGAGCAAATGAGCTGTTTGGTTTGGTTGCTGTATTTTTTTCATGTTATTTCTAAAAAGAATCAGGAAATACAGATAAACAATCTACGCGCTTAAGCAATACCGATCAAAATAGTACTAACCATAAACATACAAATTAAGTAAGCTACACTGAGGAATTATAAAAATGGCAAAGGCGGCTGAAGAAACGCAACAATTAAATCAACAAGAAACGAAAACGCAGGCAGCGTTGCCGTTAGCGGGTAAGGGTGGGGAAATTAAATTAAAACAGATGCCGTTGCAGTCTACCTCTGCGGATATCTGGGATAAAAAATATCGCTTAAAAGATAAAGCAGGTAAGTCCGTTGACGAATCGACGTCAGACACTTTCGAGCGTGTGGCAACCGCTTTATCGGGTGTTGAGCAAACCGAAACATTGCAAGAGCATTGGTACGAGCGTTTTGTTTGGGCACTGGATAATGGCGCATTACCTGCTGGGCGTATTATTTCAAACGCAGGTGCGCAAGCCTATAAGCCAGCCACGTCAACAATTAACTGCACCGTGTCTGGCACGATTACCGATTCAATGGATGACATCCTGAACAAGAATCACGAAGCGGGCATGACGCTAAAAGCCGGTTGCGGTATTGGTTATGAGTTTTCTACGCTAAGACCAAAAGGCGCATACGTGTCTGGTGCAGGTGCGTATACCTCAGGCCCACTCTCGTTTATGGATATCTTCGATAAGATGTGTTTCACCGTATCATCAGCCGGTGGTCGTCGTGGTGCGCAAATGGCGACCTTTGATGTCAGCCATCCAGACGTGATGGAGTTTATTCGTGCCAAGCGCGAAGATGGCCGTTTGCGTCAATTCAACTTATCTTTATTGATTACTTCTGAATTTATCGAAGCGGTAAAAAATGATGCTGAGTGGAATTTATCATTCCCGATTACCGAAAAAGAAGCCAAAGAAGATAAAATTGATGTGTATAGCTCAGCTGAAATTGTCTGGCGTCGCTTCCCAGTTGAAGAAGGTTATATCCGCAATGAGCAAGGCCTAACCGCGTGTAAGATCTACAATACGATTCCAGCAAATCGTTTGTGGAATATGATTATGACGTCGACTTACGATTTTGCTGAGCCAGGTTTTATCTTAATTGATGAAGTAAATACTAAAAACAATAACTGGTTTGATGAAAACATTCGTGCCACCAACCCGTGTGGTGAGCAACCTCTGCCACCGTATGGCAGTTGTTTATTAGGCTCGGTTAACTTAACCAAGTTTGTTAACGACCCATTCACACCAGAAGCTGAATTTGATTGGGATAAATACCGCGAAGTGGTTAGCGTATTCACGCGCATGTTGGATAACGTGGTTGAGATTAATGGTCTGCCATTAGACGGCCAGCGCTCTGAAATTGAATACAAGCGTCGTCATGGCATGGGCTTTTTAGGTTTAGGTTCGACAGCCACCATGTTAGGCATGACCTATGGCGATGAAGCATCGGTTGAGTTCACTGAGCGCGTGTCACGTGAAATGGCGCTTGCTGGTTGGAACCAAGCACTTGAGCTAGCCGAAGAAAAAGGCCCCGCACCGATTATGCAAAAGACCTTTGACGTTACCTCCGAGATGCTCGCTTTGCGCCCGGAAATGACCGAAGACGGTTATCAAGTAGGCGACGAAGTTACAGGCTCGGTGTTGCATGCCAAGTACAGTCGTTACATGCAGCAAATTGGTGAGCTAGACCCAGATCTGATTGAGCGCCTAGCGCGAGTTGGTGCCCGTTTTACGCACCACAGTTCGATTGCGCCAACCGGCACTATTTCTTTATCAATGGCGAATAATGCCAGTAATGGTATTGAGCCAAGTTTTGCGCACCACTACTCACGTAATGTGATTCGCGAAGGTCGTAAAACCAAAGAGAAAGTAGATGTGTTTTCGTATGAGTTATTGGCGTATCGCGAAGTGGTGAATGCCAATGCCATGCCGTTTTCTGAAAACCCCGAAGAACAGCTACCCGCAAACTTTGTGACGTCTGACAGCATCACGCCAAAGCAGCATGTAGACATTCAAGCCGCGGCGCAGAAGTGGGTGGATTCGAGCATTTCAAAAACGGCGAATGTGCCAACCGATTACCCGTATGAAGACTTTAAAGACATCTACTTATACGCGTATGAGAAAGGCTTAAAAGGTTGCACCACGTTCCGTTTCAACCCAGAAGCGTTCCAAGGCGTATTGGTAAAAGAAGACGACCTTGAAAACACCGTCTATCAATTTACCTTAGACGATGGTTCAACCGTTGAGTTCAAAGGTAACGAAGAAGTTGAGTATGATGGTGAGACGCATACGGCGGCGAATCTCTTCGATGCCTTGAAGGAAGGATACTACGGAAAATTCTGATTGTCGGTGATCTTTTTGCCCGAATGCTTCGTTGGATGACATTGGGATTGGCGTCACGTACTACAGTACGCTCCTTCAATCCCAACAACATCCGCCTCGCCTTCGAACAAAAATCTCGACCGAAATCAAAATTTTGGAAGCTAGTATTGTTTACAAGTAAAAAACACAGTCATTGCGAGCCCGAAGGGCGTGGCAATCTAAAGATAAGAGCAATCTAAAGACAAGAAAAGTATAAAAGCCCCAACTCAATAATGAACATGAGCAGGGCAACAGAGAAACAAATTATGACTAAAAAAATCGAAGGAAAAATCACTGGCTACCAAGTGAAAACAGCCGAGGCTGAAGAAGCCCGTATCGCTACCGAAGCTGAGGTGCAAGAGCAACAACGCATGGCCGAAGTGGTGCACATGCATGAAAGCGTACAGCGCCCAGACATGTTGATTGGCTCTACCTATAAGGTAAAAACCCCAGTCACCGAACACGCCATGTACATCACGATTAATGACATCATCTTAAATGAGGGCAGCGAGCACGAAAAACGCCGCCCGTTTGAAGTGTTCATTAACTCCAAAAACATGGACAACTTCCAGTGGGTCGTTGCCCTAACGCGCCTAATCTCAGCCGTATTTAGAAAAGGCGGCGATACTACGTTTATGGTCGAAGAGCTCAAGGCCGTGTTCGACCCAAAAGGCGGCTACTTCAAACCCGGTGGTATTTTTATGCCATCAATCGTTGCTGAAATTGGCCACTGCATTGAAAAACACATGCAAATGATCGGCATGATCAAAGCCGACAACCTAGACGATCATCAAAAAGAATTCCTAGAAAAGAAACGCGCAGAAATAGAAGCCGCACAAGGCCAAGCCGATGCTGGTAAAGAACAAGGCGATTTCCCAGAATCAGCCAGCGTTTGCGCTAAGTGTTCTACTAAAGCGCTCGTGTTGATGGATGGCTGCATGACTTGTTTGTCATGCGGCGATTCTAAGTGCGGCTAACTGACGCTGCGCCAAATTCGCTTACACGTTGTTGGGCGATAACCTGAGGTTTGTTACATACTTTAGTATGCACCTCACCTCAGAGCATCGCCCGCCTAGCCTAAACGGATTTGGCTTGGTCAGAGATTTTCTATTTATATGAATATTCCAGAATGGGATTACTCGCAACGTCCTAAAGAATCTATTATTGCATTTATAGATATACTTGGATTTAAGAACTTAGTAAGAAGCAACAATTTCAGTAAAATCCACGATGCGTTAGAAGCTTTACATTATTATTTGTTTGTATCTAATTTTAGATGGTCTGACTATTTTAGTCGCGTACGAGGTCTGCGTGATGAAATTGAATATGGAGAAATAAAACAAAAAATTTATGAGTTAGGATTCGAGAGAGAAATAACTTCGGGCAATGGCCGCGATACGCGAAGTACTCGAAGGCTTCACTGCCCTAAAACCCAAATTTACAATATGGCCGAAAGAGGTCGTGCAAAATGTAGATATTGCGCTAACTGGCAATCATTGGAGCCTTGTTGGGACTGATGGTGACGGCCAGAGTGTTGCGTTGAGCCGCAGCTCTTACGAGGTCGTTCGGCTTGGTGCGGATGGTAACTGGCGTTTCGTAATTGATAATCCTGATGTTGAGTAGTCCGGTATTTATCTAAAATACCGAATATTGAACACCGTAGTCAGCTTTGTTTTAGTGTTTAAAAAAATGAAGTTAACGAGTGGACGCATACTGAGAGTGCATTTCACTTTCAATTAATTGCACTCGGTGGATTAACGTTTGCCCAACTTTTAGATATTCTTTTTCGAATGCGTCTTGCATCATTAGAATTTCCATAGGTTGTTCGTATTTTTTGCAAAAGTTAATCACTTCATTTGAACAGTGGTTAGTTTCTTTGCGAAACTTTCTTAACGACTCTAATGATTTAGAGTTATTTTTCATTAGCTGTTCTAGATAACAAAAAAGCTTTACGTTTTCCTTAAGTAGGTGGTTTTGAAACATCACCTTGAACTCATTTAATTGCTCGCACAGCAATGTAAAGTTTCTTGGTATGAAGCCATCTCTTATCGCTCTACCGAAATGCTCGATTAATACTTCATTTTCTTTCTCAAGATCGCCAATTAGAGAATTATCATACGCAATGCTTAGCTTTTGAGGTGTATTCTTGCGCTTTGGTGTAGACATCGTTTGCGAATAGTATGACGCTAATTTAGGCTCATTGTGTCCTTGAAAAAGTTGCTCGACAAAGTCCAACATAATTTATTTCCCCCCACGAGAATTCATTGTTAAATACATGCCGATTCTAAAACAGTCGGCGTCACGACTTTAAAAAAGCATTAAACCCTGTTTGCTCTCCCAGTATAAGCTAAACCTGTATGCTTTAATGAAAATCTATGCTAATACAAATGTTTGCAGATGACAAGGGTAATTGTTTTAAGGGGTGTTGGTTTTAAGGCACCCATTATTTCTAGCCATTTTTACTATAAATATCTGTTAAACCACAAATATTAATATACTGATGAATTAATCCTCTCATAGAGTACGTGAAGTAACGGTTGTGACGTACAATCAAGTCGAATATTCAAAAGAGGTTTTGATGCAGCTTGCCGAAAAAATATGGAACTTACTGTTTCCAGAGAAATTACCCGTTGAACCGTTAAATGATGAGCATCGTCGTTTTTTGGAGTCCAAAGTGGCATTTTATTCTCGATTGAATCAAGACAATAAATTTAGATTTGAACAGCGTTGTGCTTCGTTTATTCATGCCACTGAGTTCATTGGGCATGATGTTGATGTAAGCGATCAAGATAAGTTGCTGGTTGCAGCTGGCTCGGTGATATTGGCATGGGGGTTTTCAGAATGGCATTACGTTAAAGTAGATGCGGTTATTTTGGTATCTCGTTCGTTTAATGAGAACTCGGAATTTGGACAAGCTGATTCAACCATATCTGGCTTGGTAGGAACACATCACCTTGCTGGCAAAATGATTTTAAGCCAAGCTGCTCTACATCATGGTTTTAGTAACGATAGTGATAAGTTGAATGTTGCGATTCACGAGTTTGCACACTTAATAGATATGGCTGATGGTGATATTGACGGTTTGCCAAGGCAAATTAGCGATAATGCGCATTGCTTGCCTTGGCTGAGCCTCGTTGCCAAAGGTATGGAGGACATTAACAACAAGACCAGCAGCGTTCGACGATATGGCGCGACTAATCAGGCCGAGTTTTTTGCTGTAGTGAGTGAATATTTTTTTGAGCGACCCAAATTATTAAAACGTAAGCACCCTGAGTTATACAGATCGCTAGAATTATTTTACAAACAGAATCTCGCTGCGGTACGAACTGAGTTACGTATTAGAAAAAAAGCACCTTGTCCATGTGGTAGTGGTAAGCGATATAAGCGATGTTGTTTGGA
This sequence comes from uncultured Gammaproteobacteria bacterium, assembly GCA_964578035.1. Taxonomy (GTDB): domain Bacteria; phylum Pseudomonadota; class Gammaproteobacteria; order Arenicellales; family Arenicellaceae; genus Arenicella. The sequence goes on along the minus strand of CAZOBR010000008.1, from coordinate 6,983 downwards.
AACAACTAATGCTTAAAAGAAGAATCGTATTAAAATAAGCATGCAGATAAATGCAGAGAATCGATATAGTATGTATGCATGAAAATCATCTTTGTTACTTTGATTGCACTCTACCAGCGCTATATTTCGCCTTACAAAGGTTTTCATTGTGCGCACCACGCATTACATGGTCAACAAACGTGTTCAAACGCAGTTATAGACTTAGTTCTTAAGTATGGGTTTTTCAAAAGTTTGCCATTGATCAAGCAGCGATTTAATGACTGTCGTTTGGCGTATGACTGCTTACAAAAAGAGTTAATACAGTCTCATACGGCATGATACTCCATGCGGTGCTCCTTGTGATGTTGGTATTGGTGATTGTGGTGGGACATCACCTTATTCGTCGGCATGTAACATCATAAGCTTTTGTGATTGGCCTTTTAATTCTCGTCATTATTCCAACAGAACAAAGCAATTATTGTTAATTGCTTTTCTATTAGTTGTGCTGATTCTGTCGTATATTTTTTATGGGCGACAAATAGCTGAGGTTTATTTAATTGATTTAGGTCAGAGTGAGCAAAATTTAGTAACGCGTTTTATTCAGCGTGATCAACCCGGTGTGCGTGTCCTGGCGGCGCGGATCAAGCCATTGTTCGCTCAAATGGTCGAACGCTTGAAGATATTTTTACGGTGGTTTACTGGGCAACGCGGTGCGGGTGCGTCGTATACGACTGCGATCAGCGCACAGAACCTATCGTTAAAAGCCATTGTTGCCGATGGCATAGAGCTCTCACAGCGACTTAGGCAGGAGTTTGGCAGAGATAAAATTTATCTTGAGGGTCACTCTTGGGGAACATTGGTCGGCATTCATATGGTCAGCCAGCGACCTGATCTTTTCCATGCTTACTTTGGTGTTGGCCAAGTTGCTAATTCAAAGCGAGCAGAATTGTTGTCTTATAATTACGCACTCGAAAAAGCGACCAAAGCTGGTGACACGAAAACAGTGCGAGGCCTCAATAAGATTGGCTCGCCGCCATATACAACTGATCAAAAGTGGATAGACACGGTGATGACTCAACGAGGCTTGATGCAGCCTTATGAGATTCCTAATCAAGCGCCATTTTTAAGCATGGTTGATATCTATAAGAATTTTGTATTTTATCCAGAGTACTCAATTAATGATAAATTGAATTCACTGATCGGCAGTAAGTTGTCGCTAAAGGTGTTATGGATGGAGGCAATAAACGCCAACCTCTTTGAGTCTCATCCTGAGCTTGAGGTGCCCGTGTATATTTTCCAAAGAAAATACGATATGCACACAGTGACTGAAGTCGCTAAAGATTATTTTGATATGCTTAACGCGCCTAAAAAAGAATACTATTCGTTTGATAATTCTGCGCATTGGCCCCACCTTAAAGAGCATAAAAAGTATCGCGATATTTTGCAGAGAATCGTAAAAAAGTCAGCCAATACGCTTGAGTCATAGCCGACCATTGCCCAGTCACCATTAATTCACGCAGACTGCTTTAGTGTCGCGTTTTGGTTGTTACTAATTTGTTACTAATAAGAAAATGAGCACTTCAGAAAATAAATCAAAAGGGCTGCGTTTTTGGTTGCGCTTAGGGGCGTTTAATCACATTATTAGCATTGCCGTTATCGCATTTGGCTGTGCCTATTCAGGTTTTACATGCCAAGGCGAAGGTATGAAAAGTGTGCTTTCGATGTATGCATTCACTCTGTTTACGCCGCAATTAGCCCTAGAAGTTATTTTGCTGTTTGCCATATTCTTAGTCTGTAACTCGCTACGCGAACTAAAAGAAAACGGGCGATCATCTTTGCTGTTTTTAGGCACACTGTTGCCACTTATTCTGTTTGCGTATTGGCAGTGACTTGTTAAACTTGAGCAAAACAACGCCGCAAGCAATTGCAAGTTATCAAAATGGTCTATCTTCATCGTGGCCAAACCATCTGGTGATTGACGGACTATTTGATGACAAAACACTAAGCGCAGTACTGGGCGTATTACAAAAGAACGAATTCTGGCAAACACAACAGCATACTTACTCATCACTTTATGTTGATCAAGATCAATGGCATAACACCAAGCCGAGTGATCGCTTTGTGCAGCGCGATGCTTGGCAGCGTTTAGTTGGCGATCTAAATCAACACAAAACGCCATGCATTGCAGAGCAGTTTTTACAGTTCTTACGCAGTGATGCGTTTATGACGTTCTTATCCGCTATTTTTAATGTGGCACTAACCGATAAAAATGTGGAATCGCCCAATATCAATAGTAATTATTTTCGTTTAAGTAACAAGGACTTTGTCCGCCAGCATGCGGATGATTCGCCTGGCCGCGAAGTATGCTTATTGCTTTACTTAAATAAAGGTTGGCAATATGACAACGGCGGCGAGCTTTATTTTAAAGGTGGTGACACGTCAGTGAAAATTGCACCATTGTATAATCGCTGTGTTTTATTTAACCCTGCATCAAGCGGTGCCGAACATTGGGTTGAGCCTTTAGCTAATAAAACTGTGAAAGATTATCGCTATAACGTAACGAGTTGGTATTGGTCTGAGTAATATAAAGTGATTGTTATTCGACAATAAAAGCTGCTGTATTTTTTCTGTTAGTCTTGTTTGCCTGTGTTTGTATGTAAAAAATTAGAAAAAGAAATCGTTATGTTAAAAAGAGTTGTTGCTTCGATTGTTGGCCTAATTGCGATCATGCTTGTTATCGTGATCTTTAACACACTGATCAATACACCGCCGCAAGAGCCTGCTCAGCCAGTTCAGGAACCGGCACGCACTAGCAGTAATGATAATGCTACCTTTGTACGTAAGCTGTCTGAGTCGATTCGTTTTAAGACTGTTTCAAATGGGCAAGATGGCGCCGCTAGAAACGACGCTGAGTTTCATGGTTTTATTGGTTGGTTGCAACAGAGTTTCCCGCTTGCTCATAATCAGCTTACTCGCACAATGATCAATGAGTTAACGCCGGTGTATAAGTGGCTTGGCAAAAAAGATTCCCTACCACCGATTTTGTTGACGGCCCATTACGATGTGGTGCCGGTGGTTAACAATGACGAAATACCGTGGGTGAAACCGCCGTTCTCAGGCGATGTGCACGATGGCTATATTTGGGGTCGTGGCACCATCGACAATAAATTAGGTGTTGTTGGCATGATGGAAGCCGTTGAGCAACTTATTGCGATTGGTTTTCAACCACAGCGCACTCTTTATTTTAGCTTTGGTCACGACGAAGAAATTGGTGGACCTGAAGGTGCGGCTAAGGTGGTTGAGCACTTTAAATCTAAAGGCATTCAGTTTGAATGGTCTCTTGATGAAGGCTCGTTTGTGCTTAAAGACATGCTCGATGCCGTGAAACAACCGGTTACCAGCATTAATATTGCCGAAAAAGGCATGTTTACAATTGAGCTGGTGGCGCGAGCAGTTGATGGTCATAGCTCAATGCCGCCGCAAGAGCTGGCGGTTGATATTTTGGCAACTGCCTTAGTTAAGCTTGTTAAAAACCCCATGCCATATGACTTGAGCGGCGTTACTGAAAGCTTTTTTAAGGAACTCGCGCCGCATTTAAGTTTTCAAAATCGTATGGTTTTTTCTAACCTGTGGTTGTTTGAACCGTTACTGGTTAGGCAACTCGCACAATCACCGCCTAGTAATGCCATGCTGCGAACCACAATCGCACCAACCATGCTCGAAGCATCGGTTAAAGAGAATGTGTTACCCAGTAGTGCTAAAGCGGTAATTAACTTTCGGATACATCCAAGGGATACCACAGACACTGTTTTGGCTCATGTTAAAAATGTAATTGATGATGATCGCATTGAAATTTCTATTAGAGCTCGATCCGAAGCCAGTGCTGTTTCAAGTGACGACAGTGCGGCTTATCACCTGCTCGCTGCAACGGCTAAGCAGGTTTTTGATTCAACGATTGTTGCTCCTGGCCTTACAATTGCGGGTACCGACACCAAGCACTACGAAAAAGTCTCGGATGATAGTTATCGAATTTTACCGGTGGTTATCACACCATCCGAATTGCCTGGCATACATGGTACGAACGAGCGGATTTCAATTGATAATGCTGAGCATGCTCTTAATTTTTATAAACTTATGATTGAGAATATTCGCTAGTTAGCAGCTAAAAATATTCAAGTGTTGCGCAAACACAATTGTGCTCGATTTTTTACTTAAACGTCTAAAGGCTTAAAACAAAATGACCGTATACATATTATCTAGAATTACCATTCACGACCGCGCTGAGTATCAAAAATACGAAGATCAGTTTTACGACATCTTTGCCAAATTCGATGGCAAAATTTTAAGTGTTGATGAGCAACCTCTAGTGCTTGCTGGCGGATGGGAGGCTACTCGATCAGTGCTGCTTGAGTTTCCGTCAAAGGCATCAGCTTTTGCATGGATGCAATCGGATGACTATCAACGAATTTCAGAGCACCGAAACGCGGGTAGTACAATAAGCTCGATGATGGTTAAATCGTTTGAAGTCGATTAATAGCTCAGCGCTTGCCCGACTGCTTTACCCTTATCAATTTTCTATGTCACAATGGCTGCTCAATTTTAAAATTATGGAGAGTGTTATGAGTGACCACGTTTATAAAAAAGCAGAGATTGGTTTGAGGTGGTTGATACTCGAGGCCATACCGTTGATGGTAAAGTTGGGCATTATCAAGTGACCTTGAAAGTTGGTTTTCGTCTTGATTAGCCAGCCATGACTCCTGGAATTAATGTAGCTACAAAAAGTAAAATTCCTTTTCAGTTGCACGAATACGCGCATGATGAATCCAGTGAGTCATATGGTTTAGAAGCCGCGGAAAAAATGGGCGTATCGGCGAGTCAAGTATTTAAAACATTGCTCGTCAGTATTGATCTAAATACTCTAGCAGTAGCGGTTATTCCAGTGTCGTCTATATTAAGTATGAAATTGATTGCGAAGGCGGCGGGCGCTAAAAAAGCGATCATGGCAGACAAGCTCTTAGTTGAACGTTCTACTGGCTACGTATTAGGTGGAGTAAGTCCACTCGGACAAAAAAAGCGTTTGAAAACATATATTGACTCGTCAGCCCAAGATTATTCAACAGTCTATGTAAGTGCTGGTCGCCGTGGTCTTGAGATAGAACTTAAGCCCAGTGATTTACAAAAACTAACCACTGCAAAATTTGCTGATTTATGTCAGTAGGTTTTGATAAAAGTTACTTTGGTTTAAAATAGTTAATGGTCCGGTATCAGTATTGGCGAATTCGCTATAGTGCTCAAATAAATCGCATAAAAATATTATTAGGTAATTATGAATTATATAAAACGGCTGCTTAATCTTGTTTTCTGTTGTATTAACCGCATGTGGCGGCGGTTCGAGTGACAGTGGTTCTGGCACTGCGGAAGGTGAAGCCATTACTCGTGTTGTGGCGATTGGTGATAGTTTTGGTACGGGTTTCGGCTTGGCCACCCCGTGGCCATCACGCCTGCAGTCTGCGCTTGGTGTTACGGTCGTAAATAACAGCGTGAATGGCAGAGAAACTGCTGAAGGTTTAGGCTTGATTCAGGGTCTAATAAACAGTGAAAACCCGAGCCATGTTGTGATCCTGCTTGGCACTAATGATGCGATTCGAGGTTCAGTGCCAGATGCGATCAATAATTTACAAGAAATGGTGAATATAGCGACAACAAGTAATGTCATCGTAATCGTTGGCACTTTGGCGCCAATTACTCAGTCGGCTTCTCAAAACGCCCGTGCGGCGGACATTAGTTCAGGTATTCAAGGTTTGAGCGGCGCTCGAATTGCCGATATACGTGCTAGTTTTGATGCTGATCTGATTGTTGATGGAGTACATCCTGGTGACGAGGGCCAACAGCTGATTACAGACATTATTCAAGCTGAGTTTTAAAATCGTTTGCAGTATGTTTTGAAACATCCCACTGCTTGACTAACATGCAGATCAGAGAAGCAACACTTGAAGACTTTGGCAATATCTGGCCGATTTTTCATGACATTGTAAAGCTCGGCGACACTTACGCTTACCCAGTTGATACAACTAAGAAGCAAGCTCTTAGCATTTGGTTAGACACGCCTCGCAAGACCTTTGTGTTTGAAGAGCAAAGCGTAATTTTGGGTACGTATTACATTAAAACCAATCAAACGGGTCCAGGTCAGCATGTCTGTAATTGTGGTTATATGGTGTCTAGTAAAGCGCGTGGACGAGGTCTGGCAACACAGATGTGCGAGCACTCTCAAAAAATTGCGCGTGAGTTAGGCTATTTGGCGATGCAATTTAACTTTGTTGCATCATCAAACCAAGGTGCGGTGCGCTTATGGGAAAAGCTCGGTTTTAAGAAAGTAGGTTGTTTGCCAAAGGCGTTCAATCATCCTGACCAGGGTCTCGTGGATGCCTTTGTGATGTACAAATGGTTGGCGTAAAAAAGTAATCTTAAAAAGTCTTTTTGAGGTCTTCATATTCTTGTAATGTGACACCATATTGTTGTTCCCATTGCTCAAGGTTGTCGTAATAATAATCGTAGATGCAAGGAACGCAGCCGCTGCCACAACACTCTTGCGGCGTCGGTTTTTCTGGAGGTGGTGGAATATCGTTATTCGAAAGTGTCATACAAACCCTTAATCAATATTGCTCGGAACTCAAAATAGTATTGTTTGTTATGCTGCATTTTGTGCCCAATCACCAGCCATATAAATGCCAGCGGTGCGAATGTGTCTTCAAGAAATCTGCCAATTTCACCCGGTGGTAGGTTTACAAAGTTAACCCAACCCATTTTTGCAATTAGGTAAATAAGACCGGCTGCTATCCAAAACGTGGTTAGGCAGATTCCAAACAATACACGCTAGTCTATCTTGCGCTTAGTTTTATCATTATTGTCGTTTTACCATAATCATGCCAAAAAAATGTTGTAATCAAACCTAAGGAACCTCTGATTTAATCGATTTTGCCTTTGGCGGCGTCTTTGCGTTGCAC
>CAZOBR010000007.1:0-36318 GCA_964578035.1 uncultured Gammaproteobacteria bacterium | reverse complement strand
ACCCTCGCCGCGATTCACCCTGAGGTTATTGCCTTCCCTGCGTCGTGGGTACTGGCTTTATTACAATGGCTGTTGGCGCCATTCGTTTGGCTAGTAAAGTTTTTCTCAAACGGTCTATTACGCCTGTTAGGTGTTAGTGTCACCGCACAAAATGACGCACTTACTTCTCAAGAATTAGCCGCAGCAGTCAATGAATCGGGTGCCACAATCGACAACTCACATAAAGAAATGTTGTTGCGCATTTTAGAAATGGAACGCGTCACTGTTGAAGACGTCATGGTTCCCCGCAATGATATGGAAGCAATCGATATCGACGATGAATGGGATGAAGTCGTTGAACAACTTGCAACATCACATCACACACGCGTACCCGTATTCAAAGACTCATTAGATAACATGCTAGGGATCGCTCACATTCGCAAAATGTTCTATCTATCACAGATGGCAGAATTTAATAAGGACACGATGATGAGTATGATTCGTGAACCGTATTACATTCCAGAAAACACGTCGGTTACTCATGCGTTGACCAACCTACAGGACAAACGAAGACGTTTTGGCATAGTAGTGGATGAATACGGAGACATTAAAGGCCTGATCACACTTGAGCAAATTTTAGAAGAAGTGGTTGGCAAGTTCACAACGATTGTTCCAGGCGTCGATGCTGAAATCACGCCAGAAAGTGATGACTCTTATCTCGTACGAGGCAATACTTACCTGCGCGACATTAATCGTAACCTTGGGTGGAGTTTGCCGGTCGAAACATCCAAGACAGTTAACGGCTTGATTACTGAATTCCTTGAAGACATTCCAGAAGCCAACACCTGCTTCAAAATTGACTGCTACATGTTTGAGATTGTGCAAACTCGAGACACCTCTGTGCATATCGCTAAGCTCAAAAAACTTGCCGATTAAATGCTGCGAGCCTCATCCATAAGCATTCAAACAGATTGTGGAACTATCAGTTAAACTATGACTAGTATTGACGCATCGTAATAGACAGACGTGCTAGATTAACCAATAATAGGAGGGGCTTATAAAAAGTATCAACAAAAGCCAAGAAAAAACACAATAGTCGCTTGCTCAAACATGCATATTTGCTATATATTTGCTATTAATAACAAATAGATACAATCAACTTTAAACCTATCTTATGAAAAACATCGCCCTAATCGTAGCACTTACTTTCTTTTTAGCCGCCTGCAGCAGTGGAACTACCGTGAGCGACAACCCTATCAATTTAACAGGCCTCTTCACAGGAACATACGAAAGCCAAAATGGTGAAGACCGTGGTGAGATCACAATCAATCTTGCTCAACCACAAGATGCGACCACTTTGTCAGGCACAGTTTCTGTTCAGCCAGACACATTTGAATGTTTGAGCAACGGAGCAATTAGTATGGGCTCAATCTCAGGTTTCAGTGTAACGATTGAAGCAGAATTAGCGCTTGGCGACGCTACTTTTCAATTAACCTTCGACAATGCCAACACACTTACTGGAACTTATATCGCAGATGGCTGCAGTAATGCGACTGGGTCGGGTACTGTTACTCTTACTCGCTAAAAAATGAAATTCTGATTTATGGGACGTTTAATGCGCTCAAATATCAGCAAGATAAAAGCCACTGCTCTGTTAGTGGCTTTTTTATGTTTAATAAGCTTTGGTGCTACAAAAAGTAATGCCAAGAACACACCAAACGCTCACGTTTATTATTCATTAGGCGATGAAAACAAAGCGCCGCTGACTAAACCTCAAACCGATTTTAGCTGCACCGATCAAATCTTTACCGTTGCTGAGTTAAGTAATTACCCAAAAGGTAAGTATCAGCTATCAATTCGATGGATCGACCCAAGCGATAATGTGCGTGAAAATACTCGCTATCCGTTTGATGTGACTAGCTCTCGTATCACAAAACTGTGGGCATGGCTAACCCTGTCACGCGCGAAAGGCGCTGGCATATTGGCTTGGATGAACCCTGCAGCCGGCCTAGAAGAGTTTGTTGGCGAATGGACAGTCGAAGTTCGGGTAGACAATAAAGTCGTCAATACAGGAAGCTTTATCGTTAGCTGTTAGATAGCAGTCTTTGTTACACAAAATCACACAAAAGTTTTTTTAGTTGACTTCTTAGCCACGTTATTACGTACATATTCGGGTGCAAAATCAACCGGTGAAATCGTCTCGCCATTTTGCAAAGATTGTTGGGCTAACACTAATAGCGACTCTGCATTTGGGTATAAACAATCGTTTGTTGGTAAGGTAATATTCAGCTCAGTTGCTAAATTATTTTGATACACAGACCAGGCATTGCCGACAAATTGGCAGTCGGCGTTTTTGCTCTTAATATCACTTGGCGCTGACACGGCCAAATCGCTCACTCGCGCAATTTTGTTACCTTTTTTAAGATACTCGCACCAATATATTTCGTTCATTCTGGCATCAATACCAACCACTACTGCGCCATCTTCAGGGGCTTGATGTGCCAATATATCTAAAGATGAAACGCCCAACATATCACAGGACGCACCATAGGCGATACCTTGAGCAACACCCACGCCAATGCGCAAGCCAGTAAACGAACCAGGACCCTGCCCCACGGCAACCGCATCAATCTGTTGCACATTAACACCGTGTTCACCTAACAATGACTGCACCATAGTCAGCAATACTTGTGAGTGAATATTATTGCCAATTTCTGAACTCGAGAATGTATTACCATTTCTCAATAACCCAACTGAGCAGACCGATGTCGCAGTTTCTATGGCGAGTATTGTTGGGTGCTCAATCATTTTCATTCGATTCTTTTACAAGACTGGCTAAAAAACCGCAGACTTTTTGTTGGTTCGCAGTGCGTCGCATACGGGGCAAACTGTTTAAAAATTTTTTTCCGTAATGTGTACGCCGCAAACGCGTATCACAAATCATCAGCACACCTTTATCCTCTGCACTACGAATTAAGCGCCCCGCCCCTTGACGTAAAGTGATCACAGCTCGCGGCACTTGGTAGCTCATAAACGGATTTTCACCCGCCTCTTGCATCGCATTCAAGCGCGCCTTTAGCACCGGCTCAAATGGCGACTCAAACGGGAGTTTATCAATAATCACACATCGCAAGGCGTCACCTGGTACGTCAACACCTTCCCAAAAACTCATTGTACCTAACAATACAGATTTAGGTGTTTCAACAAAGGATTTCAACAGCTCACGTTTACTGGTTTCGCCTTGCATGAAAACACTAAAACTTTCATCCGCTTCGAGCAAACGCTCTTCAAATTGCTGCATGTTACGAAAACTGGTGAATAACACAAACGCACCACCACTACTGGCTTGAATAACTGGCAGTATTTCGTTAAACAGCGCTTGATTAAAGCCTTCTTCTTTTGGTTCAGGCAAGCCTTCAGGCACATATAATACTGCTTGATTAAAGTAATCAAACGGGCTCTCCCACGTATTCGTTGGCGTATCAGTCTTTAAACCAACCAGTTGTTGATAATGTTCAAAGTCGCCATCAATCGATAATGTGGCTGAGGTAAAAATACGCGCTTGGTCTTGATTACCAAAAAACGCATTTAGCTCATCACCGATATTCAGAGGTGTTTCATGAATGCGAAATGTGCGTTTCCCCACTTCGACCCACCGCACTGTTTGAGAATCATCGGTATCGGCGGCTACCTTGTGACATTCTTGGGCAAGGTCGGTGGCTCGTTCATAGCAACGCGCTAAACCTTCACCCACTGCCGCTGCGTCCTCTAAAATATCGGCAAACTCGCCGAGTTTGTTTGCCAACGCTTGCATTTTTTTGGGTAAATTGGGGCTCTCTTCAATCAGCTCTGCCCAAGAAACTCGACGCTCTTGCAACCCTAGACCCAAACGATAATCCGCGGTCATTTTATCCAGTTCATCTGCTGTGCTAACAAGCTTTGGCAATAAGCTTTTTTCACGTAGTTCTGCCGCCCGTGTATCACTGGCAAGCTCCATTACCTGCCAAGAACTAAAGCTGTCGCCTAAAAAATTAGACGCAATATCGGGAATTTGATGTGCTTCATCAAAAATCACCGTTTCAACATCTGGCAATAGAGCGCCAAAGCCATCTTCCTTTAACGCTTTATCAGCAAAAAATAAATGATGATTAACCACCACAACCTCACTTGCCAAAGCATCTTTACGCGCTTTATTGACATAACAGTCTTCATAAAAACGACAGTTTTGACCAAGGCAGTTATCGACTGTGGAAGTGACCATTGGCCAAATGCGTGCGTCTTCAGCAACTTCACTCAGTTCGCCCACATCACCGCTGCGCGAACGAGTTATCCAAGATGAGACTGCTTCAATATCACTCAACTGGCGTTTATCTAAGCGACGCGAGGACATTCTAGTTTGTTGCATTCGGTGCAAACATAGGTAATTACTGCGGCCTTTCAGCAAAGATACTTTTGCGCTTAAGCCTAAGCTATCAACCACCATCGGAATATCACGATGAAACAACTGTTCTTGCAGGTGCTTGGTTCCGGTCGAGACTAAGGTTTTTTTACCTGACAACAAAGCGGGTACCAAATAAGCAAATGTTTTACCCGTGCCGGTACCGGATTCAGCAAGCAAAGTTTGGCGATCAGCAATTGTTTTCTCAATAGCACTTGCCATTGCCACTTGGGCCTCGCGCACTGCATAATTATTTAAGCGTTTCGCAAACGGCCCGTGTTCTCCTAATATGTCGGCGGCACTGTCCATTTATAGCTGTTTACTCACATTAGCAACCACTTAAATTATGACAGCTCATTCACTTACGCATGCCTGTAAAGCAAGCTGCCAATCGGGCAAGCTTACAGCAAAGGTCGTCAATAACTTTGTGCCATCAAGCACAGAATAAGCAGGCCGCTTTGCAGGCGTTGGATAGTCACTTGACGGAATCGAGTTAACTGTCACTGCAATTTGGTGGCGCGCAAAAATTTCATCAGCAAAATCCGCCCATGAGGTTTGGCCTTGGCAGCTTAGATGATAAACACCGATTTGCTCAGCCGCGATACCATCTTGCTCAAGTATTTGATCGATTAATTTTTTAGTCGCATCAGCAATGCTACCTGCGTAAGTCGGCGCACCGATTTGATCTGCGACTACAGACAGCTCATTGCGGGACTCACTCAGCGATAACATGGTTTTATAAAAGTTTTTACCATGCGTTGAGTACACCCAAGATGTACGTAAAATTAAAGCAGGTGCAGCACTTTTTAGTATTGCTTCTTCGCCCGCTAATTTGCTTTGCCCGTAGACTCCGGTTGGTGCAGGCGAGTCTTGCTCGGTATACGGTTTATCGGCATCGCCAGCAAATACATAGTCAGTGGAAAAATGAATCAACGGCGTAGCTGTTTGCGCACAATAATCGGCAATTTCAGCAACCGCATCACAATTAATTGTAAACGCAAGCTCCTGCTCTTGTTCTGCTTGATCCACTGCTGTGTATGCCGCGGGGTTAACGATTAAGTCCGGCGCAACAGTGCGTAACACAGCATGAATGTCGCCAACTTTCACTAAATCAAGTTGTTCACGACCTGCCACTACCAACTGGTAATTGCCCTTGAGAACCCGTTGCAAATAAGTCGTTACTTGGCCGTTTTGGCCAATCAAGAGTACTTTTTTCATGATCTATTTTAGTCCTAAATCAAGATCAAACATTTAATGCTGGTAAGTCTTTCAAACACTGACCAACTTCATCTTTGGCAGACAATAAAGGTGTATCAATCGGCCAATCAATACCAATATCAGGATCGTTCCAAAGTACACTGCCTTCTTGATCGGGCGCGTATAAATCCGTGCATTTATATACGACTTCGGCGGTATCACTGGTTACAACAAAGCCATGCGCAAACCCTTCAGGCACATAGAGTTGTTGCTTGTTTTCATCGTTTAAATAAAAGCCTACCCAGTCACCAAAGGTTGACGAACCATCGCGGATGTCGACCGCCACGTCATAGATTTCACCTTGCACAGTGCGAACCAACTTGCCCTGCCATTGCGGTGTTTGATAATGCAAACCACGTAATACGCCTTTGCTTGACTTCGAATGATTGTCTTGCACAAACTCTGCAGGCAATCCAAGTTCAATTGCTTTATCACGATTATAGGTCTCCATAAAGAAACCTCTGTCATCACCAAAAACTGTAGGGGTAACAAGCAGAACGCCGTCTAATTTTGTTTGCTCAACGCGCATAGTCTGTACTGATTCAAAATTAATTGCTAACGGTTAATTGTACCGTGCATCTACTTGAAAAGAAAAATAAACCGCGAAAATACAATTCATTATTAAAGTGCAGAGATAACAACCTCAGCCGCTGCAACAAACTGCCCCTCAAACTCAACTGACTCAGCATTATGATTAAACACAAATTGATGCGACGCGGTCGAGCGTATGCGTACGCCTTCAGGCAAGTTCACGACTTTAATATTAAGTTTTTCACATAAGCCAGTTAACACTCGCTTAAGCGCTGAGTTATCTAGACTGGCGCCAAGATAATAAGTATTACCAGATTCAATTAATACGGGCGAACCATCGTTAAGTTCTTCTAGCACTGTTTCATTAGTTTCGAGCTTTTCAAACCAAGTATGCACATACCCACCATTTGCAAGTGGTCGTTCTACCCCTTTGGCTAGAGTTTCTACATAAGTTACTTTGCAATCTAAGCTTTTAATCGCCGGCGGTAAATCAGCCGGAATTGCAAAATTCTCAGTGCGCGAACCCGCTCTTGGACCAAGCAAGCTCACACCAGCATGTTGCTGTACTTGCTCAAGGAAACCCGCCGGCCAGGCCATTAAACCAGGCGCAAGCACTAATTTATAATTGTTTAAGTTATGACTATCAGGTCGTAAAATATCTACCGACAAGCCTAAGCTGCGTAAAGCTCGATAATAGTCTAGCGACAACGAAAAGTAGTCAAAGTTCTCCCCTTGTGGTTGAGTTTCCCAAGCCCAACAAGATTCATAATCAAACACCAGCCCTACATCAGCTTGCTTTGTTTCAATCTCTCCAAAGTTAGCTAGCTCTTTTGAGACCTGTTCAATTTCTGGGTAGGTCGCTGAGGGTTGACTGTCTGGCCTTAATAAACCTGCGTGCATTTGCTCTTGCGCAAATGGCGCTTGGCGCCAACGAAAGTAACATACCGCCTCAGCTTGATGCGCAATTGCTTCCCATGTCCACAAACGCACCATCCCGGGTAATGGCGCAGGATTATTTGGCGCCCAGTTAACTGGGCCCGGCTGTTGCTCCATCACCCACCAACGACCTTTACCGACGGCGCGATATAAGTCGTGATGAAACGCTTGAAAATCAGGGTCACCCTGTCGATGAAAACGTAACTGCCATTCGGCATCAGCGCCAGATCGATCAACTAAAAAACCAAGTGGGTAACTGTCCCAACTGGCAATATCTAAATTGTCACCCACTTTATAATGATCGAACTCAATAATACGCCCCATGTAATTATGAATCAGTGGCGCATCGGTATGTGGGCGTATTGCATCGACCTGAGCACGGTTGTATACCACCACTTGATCACTACTAAATCGTTTAAAGTCCAACACATGAGATGGATTTGGCTCGGTGACAGTTAGATTAGGTAAATCTATGTCCTCGAAATTGGCGTACTCCATAGACCAAAAAATATTACCCCACGCCGAATTTAACACTTTGATATCTGAGTACTTTTCTTTTAGCCATACGCGAAACGCTGTTCGAGCAGCGTCACTGTAAGAAACAACGGTATCGTGACAACCGTATTCGTTATCAATTTGCCAAGCTTGTACATATTCATTGTTACCATAGCGTTCAGCGAATAAGCGAGCGATGCGCACAGACTCCTCTCGATACGCTTGATGACTAAAACAATAGTGACGACGTGAACCAAACTTTCTTTGATGACCATTTACATCTACGGCTAACATATCTGGGTGTTTATCAAGCATCCAGCGCGGTGGGGTTGCTGTCGGTGTGCCCAAAATTACTTTTAGACCTGCTTTGCCAAGCGTATCAATGGCTCGATCTAACCACTCCCACTCGAACACATTCGGTTGTGGTTCAAGGCGAGACCAAGCAAACTCACCTATGCGCACCCAAGTCAGACCAAGCTCTGACATTTGCGCGGCGTCTTTCAACCATTGTGATTCGGGCCAATGTTCTGGGTAATAACAAGTTCCTAAGGTTGGTTTCATGGATATATTCTTAGATTAGTGTCAGGTTTTGATAAGCAGCATCGAAGACTGATAATATTTAGTGGCGTTGCTTAAGAATTTTAAATTATAATATTTATAATACAATACGCATGAATAGTAACGAATACCGTTAAAGCTAAACAATGACAATAAATCAAATACCCAATACCAACAATCACTTTATCGCAGGCGATTGGGGTACGAGTAATCTACGCTTATATTTATGCCAATACATTCACACTGGTTCAAGCATACTTGAAACCCGTTATGGTCAAGGCATCAGCGAAATCAATGATGACTTCGAAGATAAGTTCTTTTCACTAACGCAAGAATGGTTTGACCTGTATGGGCCAATGCCCGTTTTACTATCTGGCATGATTGGCTCTAATATCGGTTGGAAAGAAGCGCCGTATTTGTCCTGCCCAGTGACTGCCGCAGATATTAGCGACGGCCGAATTTCATTTACCGCACGTGATGTGGCGTTTTCAATTCTCGCTGGTTTAAGAACGAGCAACCCGATAGGCTCGCCGGATATTATGCGCGGCGAAGAGCTACAGCTACTTGGTTGGCTGCGCGCCAATTCGCAAGTAAACAATAACGCCAAACGCTTGTTTGCCCTACCAGGCACGCACAACAAATGGGTACTGTCTGAAAATGGCAAAATTGAAAACTTTTTAACCGCGTTTACTGGCGAGCTGTTTGCACTGTTAAAACGAGACAGCATATTGATTACCGGTGACAGCGCTTTAGGCTTTAATCAAGAAGCGTTTATGCAAGGTGTCAATGCCATTCAAAACCTAGGCGGCGCGCAATTAGTGCATGCCCTGTTTAGTACGCGCAGCAAACAAGTGTTAGGTGACATCGCCAACAGCGATGGCGTTGCCTATTTGTCTGGATTAATCATTGCCGCTGATGTCCGTGGAGCGATTGATTTGTTTGGCTCAGACGGTTCTTTGCCTCTAGCAGTTACCATTATTGGCGAGCAAGCCTTAAGCAAACAGTATTCACTTGTGCTAAACCATTTTGGGTTTCAAGCGGAGATGTGCGATCCATCGGATATTGCCATTGCCGGCTTTGAAACAATCTATCAACACATCTACGCTGACTAGAGCATAAAAACCACCCTATAACTCATGACGTTGATTCAACAATTAGACTCCGCCCTATCAAAAATGCCCGTTGTGGCCATTATTCGTGGGGTAAAACCTGACGAAGTTATCGACATAGCAGACGCTATCTACAGCGCTGGCATTCATGTAATTGAAGTGCCACTTAACTCACCTGAACCATTCAAAAGCATTCAGTTGTTAAGTGAATCATTTGCCGACAAATGCATAGTTGGCTGCGGCACGCTTCTGACAATTGAAGATGCACAGAAAGTGGCCGATGCTGGTGGGCAGATAGCCGTCACACCCAACACAAACCCAGCAGTCATAAAACGCGCCATCGAGTTAGGTATGATTCCGATGCCAGGCTGGGCCACGCCAACCGAGGCATTTGCCGCCTATGCAGCTGGTGCACGTTATTTAAAGTTGTTTCCAGGATCCACATACGGTGCCGACCACATTAAAGCTGTGCGAGCAGTGCTGCCTAGCGATGCAAAAGTATTAGCCGTTGGTGGTGCGGGCGCGAGTAATGCAGCTCAATGGTTAAATGCCGGCGTCGATGGCTTCGGCATTGGTAGCGATATCTACAAAGCTGGCCGCAGTGCCCAAGATGTGCATCAACGCTGCGTTGATATTGTTGAAGCCATTAACGCGGTACGCTAGTGAAATTAATCAATTCAATACCCGTTCAAAACACCTTAGGCGAAGGTGTTATTTGGGATCATGCCAACGCAAGATGCTGGTGGACAGATATTCAAGAAAGTCAGCTTTATTGCTACGACCCAGAGTCTCAAGAGCTCAAACAATGGAAAACACCAGAAAGGCTTTGCTGCTTTGCACCCGTACATGGGCAAAATCGTTTGATGGCGGCATTTGAATCAGGTTTTGCATTTTATCAACCTGAAACGAATGAAGTTGAATGGATACACAAAATAGAACCAGACAATCCTGGAACTCGACTAAACGATGGCCGAACCGATCGCCAAGGCCGCCTATGGGCTGGCACTATGGTGGAAGACCAAGACACAGCAACTGAAAAAGGCCGGCTCTATTGTTTGCACAACGACCTTAAACTCACCAGCAGCATTGACGACTTATTGATCACAAACAGTCTCTGCTGGAACCCAGACGGAACAACCGTATACCACACCGACACACCAAGCAGACTAATCAAACAATACCCGTACAATACTGAGACTGCTGAAATTGGCATTGAGCAAGCCGAATTATTCGTTAAGACAGAAAGAGACTGCTACCCAGACGGCTCAATCGTCGACGCTCAAGGGTACCTATGGAATGCACAATGGGGCGCCAGCCAAGTCGTTCGTTATGCACCTGATGGCACAAGCGATTTAGTGGTTGATCTGCCAGTCAGCCAGCCTTCATGTGTGGCGTTTGGTGGTAAAGATTTAGATTTGCTATTTGTAACAACAGCGCGGCAAGAGTTAAGCGACGATGCGCTGTTAGATCAGCCTTTGGCTGGGGACTTGTTTGTTTATCAGACTGAGTTTCAGGGGTTAATTGAGAGTGGGTTTGTTTTTTCTGTCTGATGTTTTTATTACTTTTACTCGTGCAAAAAGCAACGAACCTAAGAAAACTCCTGCGCTGCATCTATCAACCATTCACCAAAATAATCAGCAAAACTGCGACGAACAATAATTCGAAAACTCGGTACGTCGCTGGTTTGATATAACGTAACACTCGTTTTAATCCACGATGTTTGTGCGCATTGCCCAACGCCAAACACGGATGAATGTAAATCCATTGGTGTGCCTTTTGCGAGCAAATCGCGGGTTGCGCTGCCGGATATTTCAAGCATGGTGTTCGTGCCAGTGATATCGGTAACCGCTGCGTGTGTATCACCTAGCGCAAGCAGTAATGCCTGACGTAACTCAGTTTGTTGGTCTTGTTCAGTAATTAATAACCACTCGTCGGGGCCCAGCCATAAACAGCTAATTGTGCCTGTATCGACAAAGGTATTTGGCTCGCTTGGTAAGGCTGCGCCAATGGTTTGCTCAGCGGCTTTAGTAAATGCCTCATTCATCAAAGAACCGCGTAGGTTTAAATAACCATTAAACGCTAACTCTTTGATTGATAATACATTTTCGTCAAAAGCCATGCTCGACAGATTAACGTGCACCAAGCCACTTTCTGAGTTTATCGCAACAGGGTTAGACATTTTGGCGTTCTCCTTCTGGGTCATAAAACACGGTTGACGTAACTTCAGCTGGCACAAATTCACCATCTTTGCCCGTAACAAAAACGGTGTCACCTTGGCGGCTAAAACCACCTTTAACGACCGCTAAGGCAATTGAACGGCCGACACAAGCACTGTAGTAACTAGAAGTTACGTGCCCATACATTGCGAGCGGTATTTCATCACTGGGCTCAAGTACAACTTGACCGCCTTCCGGCAAAACGTAATTCGGATCTTTAGTTAGTAAACCAACAAACTCTTTGCGGTTTTCACGCACACAATCGCTGCGCGATAATGAACGACGGCCTAAGAAATCTTTGGTTTTCGAAACAGCCCAGCTCATGCCCATATCGATCGGCGTCATTGAACCATCGGTATCTTGACCAACAATCACGTAGCCTTTTTCAGCACGCAGCACGTGCATACTCTCGGTGCCATACGGTGTGATGTCGTATTCTTGACCAGCCGCCATTAAGCGCTCCCAGACATGGCGACCTTGATTGGCACAGACATTGATCTCATACGCCAACTCGCCGGAAAAACTAATGCGATTCACACGCACATTTAAACCATCAATCGTGCCTTTGCGTGACGCCATAAACGCAAAGGCTTCAGCGGAAAAATCAATACCATCTACAACCGCAGACACAACCTTACGGCTATTCGGGCCAACCACCGCTGCAGTGGCCCAATGGTCAGTCACTGAGGTTAAATACACTTCAAGTTCTGGCCATTCGGTTTGCAACCATAGCTCCATCCAGCCTAATACACTGGCCGCACCGCCTGTTGTGGTGTGCATAAAGTAATGGTTTTCATCAAGGCGTACGGTCACGCCGTCGTCCATAATCATGCCATCTTCGCCGAGCATAAAACCGTAACGCGCGCAGTTAATACCAAGCTTCTTCCAGGCGTTGGTATAAATTCGGTTCAGAAACTCCGACGCATCTTTACCCACAATTTCGATTTTACCCAATGTAGACGCATCCATTATGCCAACGCTATTGCGCGTTGCTAAGCACTCTCGGTTAACCGCCTCGTCCATCGTTTCAACGCGACCATTAATCGTTTTTGGGTAGTACCATGGGCGATGCCATTGACCCACATTTTCAAACAAAGCACCATTTTCTTGGTGCCACCCATGCGCAGCTGTTTTACGCACTGGGTCGAACAAAGTGCCGTCGACTTCTGGGCCAGCAATCGCGCCAAAACTAACCGGCGTGTAGTTCGGCCTAAACGTGGTTGTACCTGTGCTTTGAATATCTTGATCAAGTGCCTCGGCAAGAATTGCCATGCCAATGATATTGCCAGTCTTACCTTGATCCGTACCAAAACCCAGCGCGGTATAGCGCTTCACATGCTCAATAGACTCAAAGCCCTCGCGCGCAGCTAGATATATATCGGCAACGCCAACATCATTTTGATAATCCACAAACTGCTTGGCACCACGCCATGGTTTGAAACCATTTGGAGAACGCCAAATCGCTTGAATCGGTTCTTGCGCAGGCGCGTCACTAATAGGAACATTCGCATCAGTAACGCTAATACCCAACTTCTCTAAACAGGCTTTTGCGCCATTAACACCATCTTCTAAACAAGCATTCAAATCAAATACTGCGTTTGCCGCCCCCACTGAGACTTGCTCTTGAACGATCTCACTGGGCACAAAACAATGCTTATTATCATCCCATATCACTTTGCCGCCGGATTGCGCTAACAAGTGAATCGCAGGATTCCAGCCACCAGACGTCGCGACTAAGTCGCACTCAATCGTGCGGCTATCTGGGGCAACATCCGCATTATTCGCGATTAGGCTATTAACAGTAACCGACACAACTTTTGAGCTGCCTTTTGCTTGCGTCACAACGTGCGATAGCAACACGTCAATACCCAGTTTGCGGGCCTGTTTCGGTAATGCACCTTCGGCGCTCTTGCGCACATCCACAACGGTAACAGCAGCACCTGCTTCATGTAAATCAAGGGCCGCTTGATAAGCACCATCATTGTTTGTAAAGATGACTGCATTATCACTGACTTTTACCGCATAGCGTTTTACATAACTTGAAACAGCCGACGCCAACATAACACCAGGGCGATCATTATTGCCAAATACAATTGGGCGCTCATGCGCACCAGTGGCAAGCACAACTTGTTTAGCTCGAACACGCCAAACGACTTCACGCGCACCGCGACGTTGGTCAACGCTGATGTGATCATGACGTTGTTCATTAATCGTTAAAAAATTAGCATCGTGATAACCGAATACGGTGCTGCGTTTCAACAACACAACGTCTGGCATTGCTGCGAGTTCAGTCAGTGCATCATTCAACCAATCAGCCGCAGCTTTGTTATCTATGTTGTCGTTTGACGATAATAAGCGTCCACCAAACTGGGCTTGCTCATCAGCCAAAATAACACGCGCACCAGCCCGTCCAGCCGTTAACGCAGCGGCGATACCAGATGGACCTGAACCAACAACTAACAGGTCGCAATGCGCATTGCGCTTATCATAATGCGATGGGTCTAATTCTCTGGGACTATGACCAAGACCAGAAGCCTTACGAATAAAGTGTTCATACACATGCCAAAATTTACCTGGCCACATAAACGTTTTATAGTAAAAGCCAGCAGGCAAGAAACGACTGAACCAACCAAAAATTGCGAGCGCGTCAAATTTAACACTCGGCCAACCATGAATTGAATTCACCACCATACCTGGATAAATTTCTGCCTGCGTTGCGCGCACATTGGGAATAGTATGCGCGCCTTGCTCTACTTGAAATATTGCATTTGGTTCTTCGGCACCGTCACCAATAATGCCGCGCGGACGATGATACTTCCAACTACGGCCAACCATGCTGACACCATTGGCTAGCAACGCCGAGGCAATGGTGTCGCCTTGGAAACCAGTGTACTGAACACCATCAAAGCTAAAACTGATTGGTTTATCGCGATCAATACGCCCACCCAGTGCTAAACGGTTCATTGTTCAACTCCTGGTTCAACAGTTTTATCTATTGGCGCTTCACCGATTTTATAAACCTGACTGATTTTATACGTCACGGTATCACGCTCAATATTAAACCAACGACGGCAACCTGCTGCGTGATTCCACATTTCTTTATGCAAACCTTTTGGGTTTGTTCGATTAAATAAATAATCGGCCCATTGTTCATCGCTTAATGAGTCCGGATCTTTAGGGCGAACGATATGCGCTTCGCCACCATACTGAAATTCACTTTCGTCGCGCGCGCCACACCAAGGACAAGGTATTACTAGCATTGTCTAGCCTCCTAATGCGCGACGCCAGCGGCGCCATGTTCGTCAATTAATGCACCGGAAATAAATCGATCCAGTGCAAATGCTTTGTTCAATTCATGCGGTTCGTCGTGCGCCATAGTATGCGCAAATGTCCAGCCAGAACCTGGAGTGGCTTTAAAGCCACCAGTTCCCCAACCACAGTTAAAATACAAACCTTTTATCGGTGTTTTACTAATAATTGGACACGCATCGGGGCAGGTATCGACAATACCACCCCATTGACGATTCATTCTCACGCGACTGAAAACTGGGAACATTTCCAACACAGCTGCTAAGGTATGCTCAACCACTGAAAAGCTACCACGCTGGCCATAACCATTGTAACTATCGACGCCCGCACCAATCACTAAATCGCCTTTGTCTGATTGACTTAAATATGCGTGCACCGCGTTAGACATGACCACCGTATCGAGTATTGGCTTGATTGGCTCAGACACCAAGGCTTGTAAAGGGCGACTCTCAAGCGGCAACCGCAAGCCAGCCATATTGGCTAACACACCAGAATTACCGGCAACAACCACTCCTACTTTGGGTGATTTAATGTGGCCTTTAGTAGTATCCAAACCTACGACTTTACCACCTTCACGACGAATTGCGGTGACTTCACAGTTTTGAATAATATCCACGCCCAACGCATCAGCGGCACGGGCAAAACCCCAAGCAACGGCATCGTGACGTGCCACACCACCGCGTGCTTGGTAAGACGCTCCCATAATTGGGTAACGTGAATCGGGTGATGTGTTGATGAAAGGAATGCGCTCTTTTATTTCTTCAGTGGTCAGATAGATGCTATCAATACCGTTTAAGCGGTTCGCATTAACTCGACGTTTAATATCCCGAATATCTTGCAAGTTATGACCAAGGCTGAAAACACCGCGTTGGCTGAACATCACATTGTAGTTCAGGTCTTGGCTTAGGCCTTCCCACAGTTTGACCGATTTTTCGTAGAGTTGCGCGGCTTCGTCCCATAAATAGTTTGAACGTACAATAGTCGTATTACGGCCTGTATTGCCGCCGCCAATCCAGCCTTTTTCTAGCACGGCAATATTCTTGATACCATGCAATTTAGCTAGATAGTAAGCTGAGGCTAAACCGTGGCCACCGCCGCCAATAATGATCGCGTCGTACTCTTTCTTTGGCTCAGGACTACGCCATGCTTTTTGCCAATTTTCATGGTGACTCATCGCGTTACGCGCGAGAGAAAAAATGGAATACTTTTTCATATTATTAATAGCCGACGTTAGCAAAGAGTAACGAGCGAATCATATAGCTGGTGATCATATTCTATGCGTTGCACTACGACATAAAGTGTCTCATTAGCGACTCGAAATCCACGTGAATTTGAATTCTTTTGCCCAGTTTTAGCCTCGGCTAAAACTACACTTTATTAGTATTGCGATCGTTGCAATTGCCGCTCTTCACGCGGTGAGAAACCAAACATTTCACGATATGATTTACTAAAATGTGATGCGGACACAAAACCACAAGCAATCGCAATTTCGGATATTGAGCGAGGCGTTTGTAACAATAATTGTCTGGCCTTTTTAAGCCGCAAATCCAAGTAATAGCGGCGTGGAACACAGTCAAGGTATTTTTTAAATAAACGCTCAAGCTGCCGGCGAGAGATACCCACCAGGGAGGCCAAATCGTCTAAATTAATCAGTTCTTCAAGGTTTGATTCCATTAGCTCAACGGCTTCGGTTAGCTTCGGCTGATCAGCACCTAATAATAAACGCAATGGGATACGTTGCTTATCGTACTCGCCACGCATTCGGTCGCACATAAACTGTTCTGATATCGACACGACTAATTCTTTGCCATGCGTTTCACGCACCAGTTTTAACATCATGTCTAAAGGCGCTGAGCCACCTGAGACAGTGTATCGATCGCGGTCTAGTTCAAATAATTCTTCAGTTACGACGGCATTCGGCACAGACTCTCTTAAGCTGGCAATATACTCCCAATGAATGGTGCATCGATAGCCATCAAGCAAACCAGCTTTAGCCAATAAAAACGCCCCAGAACAAATACCACCCAAGATCATTTCTTTGCGCTTATAACCGTGAAGAAGCTTATTTAAATCTTCGCTCCAATTTTGCCAAACTCTCAGTCCACTACAGACGAAAATTGCATCAAGGTCTTTGGCATCAACAGCGCGATGATCTGCACTAATAAGCAACCCATTACTCGCCGCAACAGGCTCACCATCCAAACTGTAAATAGGCCACTCATATAATGGCTCGCCGGATAAACGATTTGCCATACGCATTGCTTCCACTGCAGAGCTAAACGCTATCATGGAATAATTTGGCAGCAATAAAAAACCGTATCGAGTTGGCTTGCTCATAGCAAAATCACCACCAGCTTTTCGCTGGCATTATGTTCTTGAACGTTTCGTTTATTAATATTGTTAAATTGAAGATTCAATAGTCACGAAATTATCACAAATCGCCTTTAAGTATGCGGTTTTTTATCTCTATTACTTTTCTATAAGCGTGACTAACCTCAAACTGTATTACGAGTAATTTTGCACAAATCGCAGACAAAGTTATACGCTACAATAAGCGAATGAAATTCGTCAATTTACGCAATAGCCAAAATAATCAGCAGCTACTCATTTAAGGAGATGTCGTGAAACAAAACATCACTATTCTCGTACTAGCAGAATCGTCGATGATGTCTTTAGCATCGATAATCGACCCATTAAGAGCTGCAAACCGTCTATCAAGCTCACCACTTTTTAGTTGGCAAATAGTCTCTTTTGATGGAGCACCGATTGAACTGACATGTGGCATCAAAATTGATGTTGATGCTACGTTGGAAGATGCCGCCCGCACTAAAAACGACGTATTTGCGATTATTGCGGGCTTTAATCATCAACAACAGACACCATCAAATCAACTGGCATTACTACGCAAACTTGCCAACAATAGCAGCACCATATTCGCGATAGATGCTGGCAGTTGGTTACTTGCCAGAGCAGGTATTATTAAGTCGCACAATGTCACAGTACACTGGGAAGATATAGAAGATTTAAGCTTCGCCTACCCAGATTTAAATGTGCTAGGCGAGCGTTATGTTATTGATCAAAACATTTGGACCAGCGGCGGTGCGTCACCCTCTTTGGATATGTTTTTACATTATTTACGCAGCAATGGTCGTGTCTCCTTAGCGGTAGATGTCGCTAACGTATTTATTTACAACAATGACAAGCATCCGTCTAACGCGCAAACATCATCCAGCTTAGGCCATATAGAACACCACGAACCCAGATTAGCCAAAGCAATTCATTTAATGGAACAACAGATTGAAGAACCCAAAAATATTAACGAGATAGCACAGCATATTGGTTTGTCAGTTCGTAGTCTTGAATTGATTTTTAAAAAATATTTAGCTCTCTCGCCAGGTACTTATTATCAACGACTACGTTTACAAATGGCACGTCGACTCGTATTAGACACAAATGACTCGGTGATTAATATTTCGATAAAAACCGGCTTTTCAAGTCAATCTGCATTGAGTCGCGCATTTAGCAAACGATATGGTAAAAGCCCACTGCAGCTAAGAGAAGACCAATGGAAAAACCCATTAAAAAATCGTTAAACGTTACGATCTAATACCAAAATACCGCATAAAGCATCAAACCTTTAAATTAAGTCGCCAACTGAACAGTGTGAGTGACGTTTATTGATACTATTTTCTAAAAACGCGCGATAAGATATTTAGTGTAAATAGTGCTTCAACTCACAATTAAAAAAGGCTTACTATGAATATTGGTTTCATTGGTTTAGGTAATGTTGGCGGTAAACTCTCGGGCAGTTTATTGCGTAATGGGCACACGTTAGTTGTCAGAGATTTAGACTCTGAGCTTGTCGCAAGCTTTGTCAACAAAGGCGCAACGGCGGCCGAATCAGCCAAAGAAGTAGCAGAAAAGTGCGATGTCATCATCACTTGCTTGCCATCACCAACCGCGTGCAGCAAAGTTATGGAAGCAGACGATGGTGTAATTGCCGGCCTTAGTAATGGCAAAGTATGGATGGAGATGAGCACCACCGACCAAGCAGAAGTGCAACGCATTGGCGCATTGGTTAACGCTAAAGGCGCAATGCCGATTGATTGTCCGGTGTCTGGTGGTTGTCACCGAGCCGATACTGGCAACATATCTATCTTTGCGGGCTGTGAGCGCGCTGCGTTTGACATTGCGCTACCGTTGCTCACCACCATGGGTAGACGAGTTATTCATACTGGGTCTTTAGGCTCAGCCTCAGTGTTAAAGGTTATTACCAACTATCTGGCGACTGCACACCTTGCCGCCTTATCTGAAGCTTGGGTAGTTGCAAAAAAAATGGGCATGGACATGAACGTTACCTACGAAGCTATTAAAGCCTCATCAGGTACGTCGTTTGTGCACGAAACTGAATCACAGGTCATCTTAAACGGCAGCCGAGATATCAGCTTCACAATGGATTTGGTATTGAAAGACATCAGCCTATTTGACCAACTCGCACAACAGCATGATATCCCTTTGGAAATATCCCCATTGTTGATTGAGATATTCAAAGATGGCCAAGCACGTTATGGTTCGCGCGAATGGTCATCAAATATTATTCGCCGCATGGAGGACGCTTGCGGCGTTCAAGTGCTCGGCAATGGCTTTCCCGCACAAATGACTGACGATGAGCCTGAAGAACAAGGGGCTGAAGTGGTGATTAAAGGCAGGAGTGACTATTAATCAGCGCAGAACATACAACAACCAAACATGTACACAACGATTAAAAACAACAATCGGGCTTGAGTTCCAGTGCGCGGTTAAGTCAGATTGTCGAGCATGGTATGTGTATTGGTTACGGGCTATGCGAAAGCTTGGCAATCAATCAGGAGATCACGATGAAAGTGGTCAGCAATGGCACCAGAGTAAGCTTGGTTCTGGCGCGTTAAGTACAGCCCGTGTCATGTTAGTATTAAGCCAATAAATAATACTAACAACGATCAAAACTATAATATGCAAGATAATTCGTTCGCCACTCGACACTTCTCCTTAATTGACAAACCTACATTTATTATCTCCCTTGTGATGCTGTTAGGCGTTACGCTGCCCTTAATTATATGGCCGAAAGAAGGAGCAGAATACGTAGGTCTTGCAAAGGCGTATGTTGTCGACAACTTCGGCGTCACTTATCTTCTACTGGGAGTCGTTGCCTTTCTTTTTATGCTCTATGTCTCATTTAGTGACATAGGCCGCATTAAACTAGGCGACCCTGGCTCTGAACCAGAGTTCAAAACCTCATCATGGGCCGCCATGTTATTCTGCGCAGGTATCGGTATTGGTATTATGGTTTGGGCGCCGATTGAGTGGGCGTATTACTATCAAAATCCGCCGTTTAATTTAGAAGGTGGCACCGCTGAAGCAATGACCTGGGCGTCTGCTTATGGCATTTTTCACTGGGGACCATTGGCATGGTCAATATACTTAGTCCCAGCCTTACCGATTGCGTATTTTTATCATGTGCGTAAAAACCCAGCGCTAAAGCTATCCGAAGCATTGGTGCCGGTGATTGGTAAAAAAAATGTAAAGGGCTTCTGGGGTAAGTTAGTCGACATCTTGTTTGTATTTGGCATGTTAGGTGGCGGTGCAACAACACTAGGTTTAGGCGCGCCATTATTAAACGAAGGTTTACATCAATTATTTGGCTTAGAGCGCAACACCACCGTGCAGATTTTTATTTTAGTCGTGTGTACGATTATTTTTGGTGCGAG
The DNA here is from genome assembly GCA_964578035.1 of uncultured Gammaproteobacteria bacterium. Classification (GTDB taxonomy): domain Bacteria; phylum Pseudomonadota; class Gammaproteobacteria; order Arenicellales; family Arenicellaceae; genus Arenicella. The sequence continues at coordinate 15,743 of CAZOBR010000007.1, read as the reverse complement.
CGCGTACAGCGGCATTAAAAAAGGTATCCAAACACTGTCTAACATCAACTTAATACTCGCTTTATTGATTTTAGCCTTTGTGTTTGTTGTAGGTCCTACCGTTTTCATATCTGAAACAGCGTTAAGTTCGCTCGCGACTATCATTCAAAACTTCTTTACTATGTCGACCTACCTTGAACCCTTTGGTGGTTTGAATGGCTTTACTGACTCATCTTTTCCACAAGATTGGACAATTTTTTACTGGGCATGGTGGTTAGCCTTTGCGCCGACCATTGGTCTGTTTATTGCACGCATCTCACGCGGTCGCACCATGGGCAATATGATTATGGGGTCGTTGTGCTACGGCACCTTTGGCTGCGCATTGTTCTTTATGGTTTTGGGAAATTATGGCATTCATTTACAACTCTCTGGCACGGTAGATGTGGTCAGCGTGCTGAATAACGACGGCCAATCGGCAGCGGTCTTTGCCATTTTAAGCAGCTTGCCTTGGGGCACCATTGTGATGTTTATTTACACCATATTAGGCATTGTATTCTTATCCACGACCTTTGATTCAATCTCATACATTCTCGCGTCAGTGGTTCAAACCAAAGTGGACGGTGAACCAATGCGCTGGAATCGATTATTCTGGGCTGGCGCATTAAGCTTCTTACCAGTGACTCTGATGCTAAGCGTTGATGGCAGCTTAGACACCTTACAAACTGCCAGTATTATAGGTGGCGCACCGCTGGTAATAATTTCGTTCTTATTGTGTATCTCAATTTTTAAGGTTGCGAAATACGATCTAAACCGCCAACAAAACACTCAAGGCAAAGTAATCGATATTGGCAATTTTCCTGAGCACGACCCTTGGACAGATCAAGGCTCTTGGAAGGACTAAAAACAAGCTTAATATATGGAATTATCACAACCCTTCATTCGCTTACCGTATAGCTTTGATGCAGCTCAATTAGTTAAGGAGATTGAACTGTTCCAGCCTGGGGACTGGATGGCGCACCCCAACCGTTTGAATGGTAACTCTGCAGTGCCATTGATATCGCACAATGGCGAGAATAACGATGATTTTTCAGGGCGGATGCTGCCAACAGCGCATTTGCATAAAGGCCATTACCTGCAGCAGGTGATGGCGAGTTTTAATGAAGTAATGGCACGCTCGCGCTTAATGAAACTGTCGGCTGGCGCACAAGTCTCGCCACATATTGATTTTAATTATCATTGGTACAACCGTGTGCGCATTCATATACCGGTGATCACTAATCCAGAGGTGATATTTCACTGTGGCGATGAACATATTCATATGCAGGCGGGAGAGTGTTGGATTTTTGATTCGTGGCGCGAGCACAAAGTTCTTAACAACAGTACTGAAGACCGAGTTCATTTAGTGATCGATGTTGCTGGTTCCAGTCGTTTTTGGCAAACGGTTCGCGCCGTTGAAAATGGTGACCTAGAGTCTGGAAAACTAACTATTCAACATATTCCATACGTTGAAAACGCTTCACCCGAAATCCGCACAGAGTTGTTTAATGTCGCGCCAGTCATGTCACCTGGTGAACTGGAAGCCATTGTTCGTGAGCTAATTTCGGACTTTTGGGACAATGCAGATAACGACAAGCAAATAGCCGAACATTATCGCAACTTACTAACCGATCTTGCCAAAGATTGGCGCGAAGTGTGGCACCTGCATGCATTTCACGAAGATGGTTTCCCTCATTATCAACGCCTATTAAAACATGCGATGAGCCGACTACATCCGCATCCACGTGCCTTAGTGACGTCTAGCAATAACATCGGTGTGAACCCAATTATTATACAACGCATATTGCGTTCTGCACTATTCATAGAACAACGCGAAGCAGTTTTTAAAGATTAAAATTGGTAACTGAATAATTCTAAATCTTTTTGATAAAACGCCCGCACTTGTTGCTCTAGTTCAGCGTCATAATAGTCTTGGTAATCCTTGTGCTTAGAAGCATTACGACGAACCAATTGTTGGCTGGGCAGATTAAGCAATTGCAGTAATTGATCAAGTGATTCTTGCAAAGATTCATAACGCCCGACAAAATCCATCTTCAGCTCCCCTTGTTTATCGCATAATTGTCGGCTTTGCGGTCGAATAAGAATGCGTTGCTGAAACTGAGGTCGTCTTATCGCATGTTTCATCCACTGTGTCGGCTGTTCAGCAAACTCAGGATTGCTACGATTAAGAAACGCGCAGGCAGAAACAAAGCGATCAAAAGGATTGCGCACAAATGCCACTTTGAAATAATCATTCCATATTGACGTTTCCAGGTATGTTTGTGCAGCTATGGCATCAATATGACCATGACCTATACTTGCTAGTTCAGCAATAGGTAAATGCTGTTGGCCACGTTTACTATCCAGAGCCTGCTGCTCCCAATCCTGTTCAAACAAACTCGAACGCAGTACTTCGCGAACCGCATGCGTTGCCGTTTTTGGAACGGCAAAAAATAGATAACGATGCGCATGTGAAACAATCATTTAAAGACAGCCTATTCGAATCAACAACATCGCTTACTTGGCAAACCCCATAATGCGATTTTGCATACGGATAAAGACTGACTCAAGTTGCTCTATTTCAGTTTGATGCCGTTTCCATTTATCCGCTGCTGGGTTGCTCAGTGCGTATTTAGAGTTCGGAAAACCCGATTGTGCAAATGACTGCATCTTCGGCCCAAACGGAACATTTGCAAAGCTGCAAACAGCTTGCAAAGCTTCCATGGGTTGAGCTAACAGATCTTCGTATGACATCACGTGATAATCTGTTGAGTCTAAGGTTGATAAATCATCAATAATTTTAGAATTAGTATTTGACCATTGAAATACCGCAACCTCTGCAATGGGTTTATTAATGAACGCGCGCCAACCTTCGCACAATAACAATGACCAATTCAAACCAGTCCAATCCGGTAATTTCGGATAGGTCACAAATCGTTGCGATTGCCATGCGTCAATAATGCTGCCGATATTAGCTTGGGGCTTGCGATGCAAATAAACAAACTTTGCATCTGGGAACATGGCTTTTAAAAATGGAATACGCAACGCATTTTTAGGTGTTTTTTCTAAAAAACGTATCTCGCTGGGCTGGTACTCATAAGCCAATTCGGAATATGAGACACCCTGTGAATTCTGCAAACGCAACATAAACGAATCAACAATTTGCTCTTTTATAGCGTCATTACAATCCTGTGCTGTTAAGGCATTTGAATCAAAATCTCGGTTGCGCGGGCTCAGACTATCGATCGATTCAATTTCACGATGCGCCTCATCGCCGATACTCCATAAGCCTTTGTTGTTACGTAATGCTTCAAATAGCATAGTGCTGCCCGAACGCGGCGCTGCGACAACAAATATCGGCACCGTAAATGCGGGTTTCTTTCCAACATACAAGCTTCGAGCTTTATGTACTTGAGATGAACTAGATTGTGGAACCACTAATTTTTTACTGATTGACTCATCAGTACACGCATCTAACCATTTGGCCAGCACATCGTATGCAGCCACTCGATTGGTTTGCAATACAACGTTATTTAATTTGGGTTTTAGTGAATTCTTCGCTTCTTGAATAAGAGCTTGATAGTGCGGTATCGCATCCATCGAATCCCAATAAAGCGACCAATTCCCTCGCCAATCTTGGCAAAATGAATTTAACACCGTGGTGATTTCTTCAAATGTGTAAGGCGCTCGGTTTTCTAAATGACTTATTTCCTGAATAAGCTCACGCACAATACTTTCAACCTCATCCGGTGAACGCACTGGCACGCTGGTATATTTTTCAAACCTTAACTCAGGTAATAAATCATCTTGATAGTGAACCTTTTTAACGCCACCTTCCCAGTTATCTATTGATGTCCTTGGATCCCAGCCACTCTCAGCTAAATTCCAAAATTTTGCCGTACCAACAGTATCAATGACTAGATGAATTCGACGCACATCACTCTGATTAATAACCGCATGCTCACGCCAATTATCAAAAATCCAAGCTTCGCCTGCGCGCATATGCACATCAACATTGCTTTGCCCATCCGCTGATATCGATGAAAAAATGATCTCTGGATCTGTAATTATTGGTATGTGGATCCGTACTCGATTGCGCCAAGCATATTCGGTATCAGCATGTTGCGGCACATTTTTGCCAGGCGCTAAACGCATAAAGCGTGAACGACCAATAACGGTTCCAAATGATGCCATCACCTGTTGTACATACGGCGTTCGCTTAAGCGCATCAGTGCCTAGCATGGCACCCGCGGTGGAATTAGCAACGCCACCTCCGCTTGAGACCAAACTAAGGGCTGTATTACCCTCGTAATTAAGAGGGTGATAACCCCAGTCATATTCAGAGAACTGATGAGCCTCTTCTAATAAGCGGTCAACATCAAACTCTAGGGGTAATCGGATAAATTCAGAAGCTAAACGCATTATTATTCAATGGGGTAACGTGCTAATACCTCTGGCCCCAGCGCTTCAATCAAAGGCGATAAGTGTTGTTCAAAATTACGCCATTGCTCCAAGCCTGTTTTATAAATCGGTTGACGGACTTGCTCAGAACTTGGTGTACGTACGTTACGCTCTGTCTTATAAAACTCGAGACACGACTCTTCAAATGGCAAACCGCAAAAATCGAGAATGCGGTGTACCTGTGTCTCCAAATCATCGACAACATCTTCATGTTGAACTCGCAAAATGAAACCTGGCAATACCTCATCCCAGTGATCCATTAACTTAACATACTGCTTATAGTAGTCACCAATCTCATGCAAACCATAAGTAAACTCCTGACCTTCTGCAAAAAGTTGTTTAAAGCCACTAAAACAACACGCCATAGGGTGCCGTCTAGCATCAATAACTTTGGCGCTTGGCAGAATCAGTTTAATCAAGCCCAAATGTAAAAAATTATTCGGCATCTTGTCGATGAAAAATGGAGCACCCTGACGAAAAACGTGTGTATCTTCTATATATTGTTCGCCAAACTTTCTGAAATAATCATGTTCCAACTCATTCAATATTCTTGGGTAACGAGGCTCTTGCCCTTCGATATTCGTATCTCTACCACGCAGGCGTTTACTTAAGCCTAGAATATTAGACAACTCTAAGGTTCCATCTACTTGTGAATGCGACGCTAAGATTTGTTCTAGCAGTGTTGATCCAGCACGAGGCAGACCTACAATAAAAATCGGATCTGCAGCACTTGCACCTACATTCTTTAATTTGTTAAACAGTTCGGGGGTGCACACTTTAATTTGACGCTCTATACGCCGTTGAATTTCAGGCGCGCGATATTTAAGCAATTCTTTGTTTTGAGCATTACCTTGGGCATAAACTTCAAAGGCCTTGTCGTAGTCGCCGCGATCTTCTAAAGCCTTACCCAAAGCAAAATTAAAATGTACTTTGTCAATTATGCTAGTTTCAGGTCGTTTGCGGTAGTCCTGCATATGCGCGATTTCCGCATCAGTGAACTTATAGGTTTTAGTATTCGCTAAACTCCAAAAGGCATCACCAAAATCAGGTTCACTTTTGTATAGCTCTTGATATGCTTGCACCGCCTCATCTAAGTTACCGATGGTTTTTTCAGCGTGTCCAAGAAGTAAATTCAAATGAGTTAGCTTGCCATCTTTGGCAATCAACTCACGATACATTTTAGCACCCACTTCAGTATCGCCAACCCCTGTTAAAGTAGACGCTAGCAATATTTCAAACTGTTTTGTATTTGGATACTCTTCATTTAAAGCCTTCGCAATATCATTTGCAACACCAAACTTTTGTCGCTTAATCAGCAAATTTGCATAATCAAATCGAGCGCCAACATGCTTTGGCTCGAACACGACAGCACTTTCTAATAAAAACTCGGCATCATCCAGAATTTTAGCTTTTGTTGCTATCTCAGCTAGCAGCCGCATACCTTCAACATCTTGCTTATGTTCTTGCAAATACTGGCGACAGATAAGATCAGCAGTGTCTAAGTTGTCTCTGTTTAAATGGCTTTTAACGGCTTGCAGAGCCGGGGCAAGCTGCGCTAACTGTATGGCCTCATGATTAGCACGATGGTAGGCCTCTTTGTTATTTAACTTTTTATAAATACCGGCAAGCGCTCGCCAACTGGCAAGCAAGGCAGAATCTTTAGAAACCGCCGTTTCATAGGCTTTTGCCGCCTTAGTAAGTTCACCTTGAGCAAGCAATATATGACCTAACTCTTGATAAGCACGTATATAGCTACTGTCTAATTTAAGCACCTGCTCAAGAGCGGTGATTGCATCATCATTCTTATTCAGCTTGCGCAAACACACAGCTCTTACGTACGTTCCCTCAACATCACTACTCAGTTCGGCTCCCATTTCATCAAGCTTATCGAGCGCAACCTGGTATTCACCAGATTTAGCTAACTCGGTTGCTTGAGCCGGTATAGAAACAACTTGGTTTTGATCAGACATCTTAAAGGGGCGGTAATTATATAAGTGAAGTTATCTTTCGTATTGATAGCAGTAATTCGCTTACGCAGTATTTCAAAACGGAAAGATAAATTAGAATCTGCTTATCAAAAGCAAATAGTAACAAAAAAGGTGAGCTATGAAAGCTCACCTTCTTCGTTTTACTACTGTTTTACTACTGTTTTACTACTGTGTTTCTAATACATTAAAACAGTATTAGTACACACCTATTTCCTACTAATTAAAATTCCAGTTAAACCGGACACCAATAGTACGTGGACGTGTAACAGAAACGCGAGGCGTGTAATCAAAGGTATTGATATTGATTATGCCATCTTCATCGAATAGGTTATTGATGTAGAATTCAGCGCCCCAGTCATCCTTCCTAATACCAGTTGATACGTTCACAATCGAGTATGATTCTTGAACGTAACGACCGTTTTGGAAGAATTGGCCATCAGCTGTTAAGCCAGTAGAGCCAGGTATTTCAGTCGCAACAGAGCTCGACCCGAAAGTGCCTCCTTCATTGCGAATTTCAAGACCAGAACCTCGACCAAAAATACGGCGCGTGGTGTCCTCTACAAAGTTCGCGTTACCAACAATGCCTGACAAGCTGTCGCCGGTGTAAACGATGCCCGCTTGGACAAATGCATCAGCGTTAAATGCTTCCCAACGGAAGTCATAACGACCACGAAGGTTAAACGAGAAGTCCGCCGTAAACGGTAACTCACTACCCACTGGCGCAGACACACCGACTAGCTGATCGTTCAAACGTGTAATTTCAGAGTCGACCCAAGCAACTGCGCCTGAAATCGTCAATGCATCGGTTGCTGCCCATGTAAAGTCAGCATCGATACCTTGAACCTCAGCATCACCTACGTTTTCAATGAATACTAAGAACGCAACGTTTGACGGGTCAAAACGTGTTGTTTGTAGTTCATCAATATCAGAATTGTAGTAAGTCGCGTTCAGACGTAAACGATTGTTGAAAAAGTCACCTTTAAGGCCAATTTCGAAATTGGTTAATTCATCCGTTTCAGCAACTGGCGTTACACGAAAACCTGCGAATGGTCCAGTTTGATTACCTGATGCAACACCCGCGTTTCGATTTACCGTTTGTGGACGAAAACCTTCAGAGAATGTAGCGAAAACCAAAACATCATCGGCAAGCTTATAGTCCGCGGTAAAACGGAAAATAGTATCGTCTTGATTAGCAACACCATCAGCACCTAAACCACTTACGTTCAGTGAGCCATCTGCAATCGCTGCACCAACTGATGCCGCTTGATTTAATGGATTTCCACCAACATTAACAGGCTGGAAAAAATCAGCAAGTGCTGCTGCTGAGCCATTACCCAATGCTGCTAAACGAGCAGTTACATTATTACCAGAGTTGTCTGAACAACCAAGTGTACCATCAGCACGTGTTAACACTTGAGCAGGCCCAAAGTTTGTTGGTCCATCCCCGTTGCCACGTCCTACAGGAACAATTCCATCGCCATTGGTCAGAGCCGCTAGGTTTTGACCACGACAACCAAATGAGCCACCGGTAGCACCTCGCAAGCCAAAATCGATATCATAGTTACGAGCTCCGGCACTAATTGTGAGGTTGTCGGTAATCTCAAAAGATACATCCACGAAAAAGGCAGTCTGTTCTTCTTCACGAGTGAAATCGTTTATAAAGATCGTTGGCTGACCTAGCCCAACCGACGTTTGCGAACCTGCTGCTAAATCTCTCGGACGAACCGCGCTATTGATGCCCGCTGCTAGTGAACCAAAATATTGGAACTGACCAACCGAATTGGTTTCAACATCGTCAAAGAATGCACCTGCAGTGAAACTAAAGCGGTCACCGATTTCACCTTGGATGCGAATTTCGTGAGACGTTCTTTCGCTCTCTGTTTCATCGACAAATTGTTTGCGTAAATCGAAGACTTCAGTACCACCCAAGTAGTATGGCGTAATGTAGTAAGCCTGATAACCACCACCAAAACTGTATGTGGTGTAATCAATAAGTGAGCTTACATCGCGCTGCAAGAATCCACCCGTGTAAACCACATCTAATGCACCAATACGACCATTAACCGTTAATGTTGTTAGATCAAACGAGTCATTATTGAACTCAGGCGAAAAGCTTTGCGACTGATCGTTAGTACCCGTTGTTGGACCGAATTCAAAGGCACCTTCTGTATCAAGTTCTTGGCTGGTGTGTTGAACCAATACATTCCAGTCTTCGTTGATATCCCATGACAAACCAGCACGAATACCTTGATAGGTTGCCTCATTCCAGTTGTCTTGCACCACAGCCGCGTTAGTGGTTTGTGCAACCGGCGCACCTGGTAAAACTTGTGCATTAGGGTTAATTTGATTACGGTTAATAACGTTAATCAGATCTGCTTGATTGGGGTTGAATGACGTTGCTACATTATCAATCCAACCACCTTGAGTATCTGTGTAAACAACAGCACGCGCGGCAACACTATCAGACAATGGAATGTTGAATGCGGCCTCAAGGTTAGTACTTGGGTCACCACCAGAGGTAACGCCATAACCAGCCTTAACGCTCGCATCAAAGCCTTCAGTTGACGGCTTATTGGTAATTAAACGTACCGTACCAGATTGTGAGCTCGCACCAAACAGTGTGCCTTGAGGTCCAGGTAGCACCTCCACACGTTGTAAGTCAGCAGCGTATACGTCTAAATTTCGACCGCCAAATGCAACAGCTTGTTCATCTAGATACAAAGCAACTGCTGGGGCTGAACCTTGAACTGAGGAGACAGTGTTGTTTGATTGTTCCGTTGCAACACCACGGATGTAAATCTCATTACGTCCTGGGCCACGGCCTTGTTGTACGACATTTGGAAGATATTTTACGTATTCTTCGAATGTATTAACACCGAGTTCGTCCAGAGTGTCTCCTGTGATTGCTTGAATGGCTACTGGGATATCTTGAGCACTTTCGGCACGCTTGGTCGCGGTAACCAAGATCTCTTCGATCTGAGCGTTGGCGGGTGCCACCATGCTCGTTCCGATTGCTAATGCAACCGCGTTAAAAAGTCTGGTCTTCTTCATTTTATCTCCTCATTTATTGAGTTATTTATAGGGTCCTAAGCAAGTGAACTAAGCTAACAATCTCTTAGCCCCTAACTTACATTTAAGCCGTTTGCCAGAAAGTCTCAAGAACCAGTCAGGTGTATTTATTGAGGCCAGTTTTTAATTTTTTTATTTGTGACTAACAACCTAGCTTTACAACAACATTAAATAAGTATCATAAAAAATATCGAAACTCTAAATTTGAAACTTAAACGATTGTTTCTTTAATGCCGCATATAATGCATTTAACACTTTAAACCATATGAATAACTTAATTGGCCGAATTGCGGCCCAATTAGGTTTCAATACGCAAGCTAAAGCATAAGCTAGAGGCTTAAAACAGCCGAGTTTTATTTAAAACACACACCAAAAAGCAAGGCTGCTTGTGATTTTATTTATAACACAAAGTAACAGGGATAGTCGGAGCTATTGATTTTTTCCTTAGTTAGATAGCATTTTTTAATGAAGTCACCCTAAAATTCGACGTTTTTCATATTGAAAAATGATTTCGGCTAATGAGAGCAGTATGCAACATACACACAATGTCACAAATCTTACGATCAGATACTGCTTGGCATGATGATAAATCCCAAAACTATTAATTGACATCTTTCCAAGAATGCTAACAAATCGTTAACAACTCTACAAAAATCCAATATCGCTAGCCACCCATAGTTAGAGACAACATCTTACAGCGTTCTACTTTAAGAGTTAACTAAAGACCAGATTTGCTGGGCAGCAAATGAACAATCATACCTAAAAAGAAAAACGCTAACATTTGATTAACGCTCGACCACTCTTGTAATACATAATGCCCAACTAACAACGACGCCATAAAGGCGTACCAAGCATAAACTGTAATTGGCTTTAAGCGTTCAAACAAAAGCGCTAAACCCAGCCCTATCTCAATAAAAGGAATTAACGATAAATATGCCCCAACTATAAATACAGGCAAATTAATTCGTAAAGACTCACTCGCAAATTGCCCTACATAATAATCAGCAAAACCACCACCGCTAAAAAATTTACTAATACCAGCCGTTAATAAAATCAGCGCCATTAATAAGCGGCCAACCATTTCAATTTGAACTAATTTTTTCGCATCAATCACTGCATTCACCATTGTCATCGGATTGTTTTGCTCGTGACACAAATCTCAATAATTCGATTTGCACTGCTAGAGCTTACTTTAATAACTGCTAGAGCTTATTTTAATAACTGCCAGAGCCTTACTTTAATAATAAGCTTGGTTAACAATAAGACTAACTCATATCGTTCTACATCACACGAACATCGTGTTAACCTAAATACACGCTAATCATAAAAATTCTGTCTAATAAATAATAACAATGAATAAGCAGCAAAATTTAGAAATTCGTACCGCACAAACTGGCTTTTACAAAGGCTTTAATACCGCGGTAGCTTTCACGCCCAAATTTTTAATCGGCTTGTTGATTCTTTGGGCTGGCCTGTACCCTGATCATGCCCAACAAACGCTATCAAACTTACAAAATTGGACTACCAACCAATTCGGCGGTTGGTATATTTATGCCTGTACGTTTTTTTTACTGGTTTGCTTATTGCTTGGACTTATTCCAAAAACAGCAAAAATCACGTTAGGCCAACCTGGCGAAGAACCTGAATTTTCAAATTTTACATGGTTTGCGATGATGTTCAGTGCGGGTTTAGGTGTCGGTATGCTGACCTACTCCACCGCCGAGCCGGTATTCCACTTTATGGAAAACCCTGAAACCATACAAGGTGTCACCACCGGACAATCAGCAGATAATGTCCGCGCAGCATTTAGCTATGCGTATTTACACTATGGGCTAACCGCTTGGGCTATCTATGGCTTAATTGGCTTGTCGCTTGCCTACTTTTGCTTTAACCGTGGGATGCCGTTAACCATTCGCACAGCATTATATCCATTGTTTGGCAATAAAATATCAGGGCCACTGGGACACGTTGTTGATATTGTTGCGATCCTCGCCACAATCATTGGTGTTGGTGTAACGATTGGCTACGGAGTATCACAATTTGCATCGGGCGTGTTTAATATAACTGGCGCAAACTGGATGGTCACCGACGGCGGCAAGCCAACACTTGCTGCCCAGCTGACCGGTTTGATTATTATCATGACAGCATCCACTGTATCGGCCATGTCGGGAATCAAGCGCGGTATTAAATGGCTATCGAATATCAATATGAGCTTGTCGGTCGTTATATTGCTGTTCTTTATTTTTCTTGGCTCCCTTGGTTTTGCGCTTAAATCACTGGCTTATGGTGTTTGGGACTATTTAGCCTTGCTACCCGAGGCCTCTACCACGGTGTGGAATGCGCAGAGTAATGCAACAGGCCAAGCATTAACAGATTGGCAAAGCGCTTGGACTATTTTCTACTGGGCGTGGTGGATCGCATTTGCACCATTTGTTGGTTTGTTTTTGGCACGTGTATCGCGTGGTCGCTCGGTTCGTGAATTTATCTTCGGCGCCATGGTCGCGCCGTCACTAATGTGCTTTACTTGGTTCGCACTCGCAGGCGGAACCGCCATCGATTTAGAGCTAAGTGGTATCGCAAATGGCGCCATTGTCAGTGCTGACATCTCAGCGCAATTATTCGAGACTGTGAATCTTGTTCTGTCGTCTAAGCTTGCTATCGGTATGTCTATGATCATCGTTGTACTACTGTGCACGTATTTAATCACCTCAGCCGACTCGGCAATATTAATTATCAACACTTTGGCATCTGGCGGCGCGCAAGACAGCGGTCATGGCAACAAACACATCATCGTTTGGGGCATTATCTTCACCGCAGTCATAGCTGCATTATTAGCCGCTGGCGGTATGGACGCTATACGATCTGCGATGATTATTGGCGCGGTACCATTTTCATTTGTTATGTTCTTAATTGGCCTATCAATTTTTAAAGCACTTATTACGCACAATGATTAGAACAGCACAAAGCGACGTGCAAATCAAACCTTATGGACTCATCAAATAAGCTCTACTGGCACACTTCAAATAGCATAACATCTAGCAGAATGGCGTTAATATAGTTGAGTGTTGATCAACTGTTCTCGCAATATAGTTCTTTCACTATCAAGCTGTGTAGGAAAAAACCTACGCAGCTTAATTAGTAGTCCATATACTCCTCATTATTTTCTTCTTTAATTTGACGTTGGAAAAAGCGCGTAATGCCACGGTTTAATCGATTGGCGCGCTGTTGAATCGCTTTTCTTTCTTGTGCGCGACTGCGTTGAATCGCTTGCAGTGCAGCGGCTTCTTCGTCTTGCCAACGCGCAACATTACTGGCAATCGATTCCATCACTTCTGGCTTGCGATCAAACAGCGCATGCAATGACTCACTGCTAATCTCCCAAACTGCACATTCTTCTTTGGCTCGAACAGTCGTTTTTTGCGGAATACCTAATAGCAAAGACATTAAACCTAAAGTCTCAGACTCGCCCATGGTTGCCATTAATGTTTCATTGCCTCTGCGGTCAACCTCATAAACGTCAGCAGCACCAGAGGCAATCAAAAACATTGAGTGGTGCTCCGAGCCAGCTTTAATGATCCATTCTGGCGGCCCGACAATATGTAATTTTGCAGAGCGAGCCAGCTCGTGCATATCTTCAGGCGTCATGCCTTCAAACATCGGCACCTGCTGAAAACGCTCAACTAGCATATTCCAAGTTGAATCGTCATAGGCCGAATTAGCGAGCACTCTGCGCTCATTTTCAGAGCTGGTGTAATTCAATTTTCGTTGGTGCGCGAATCGAATACCTTTACGCGCAAAACGATACCAAATTGCGTTAAGTAATTGGTCACTGGCGACATACCAATCGTCGTAGTGTTTAACATGAAAGTGTAACTTGTAACGTATACCCTTTTCATCGCATTCGTAAAAACTACAAAAATTCCAAGGGTGCGGCTCAATTTTCGGGCACTCCGACATCGCGGCATTGCACTCATCAACCACCACTTGAGGTGGCACATTATATTCAACCCGGATGCAGGTTGTACGACGCGTCATTTGAGTTGGCCGGTCTAAATTACGTATCGTGCTAGCGGCTACTTTTGAGTTTGGCACAACAACATAATTACTGTTCATGTCGACATAGGTAATACTGCGCCAGTCAACATCTTTGACGTAGCCCCATTCTTCATTAATTTGAATTAAGTCGCCTTTTTCAAACGGTGCATTGATATTAATCGAAATGCCAGCAACCACCTCATCAACCATCGATCTGGCTGAATAACCCAAAACTAAAACAACGGCACCCGAAGCAGTCACCAAACCAGTAACCGATTGGCCAAAGACCACGCCCACGATAAAGATCAACGCAACAAGGTATATCAACAAGGTCACGAGATATTGAATCAATAGCGGCACTTTAGAATCACCTTCCAAAGTAAGGCGACGCGGATACACATATTTTTTAATCAAGCCATTGATGAAATAAGCAATACTCAAACAAAAAAGCACACCGGCCGCTTGCTGCAAGTAATCTTTACTGAACCATTTGCTATCGGCCACAGGTTGAATATTTACTTGTTCGAATACGTTATATAGCGCACCAAAAAAAACAATACTAACTAAGCCCAACAGTACTGAATATTTACGTCCAGACATAATGCGGTAAACCAACAATGACAAAAATGCCAAAGCGAGCGCGCAAACAATAATCAATGGTAGTTTAGACATGTCAGTAAATTAATTTTTGGTTCAAAACAGGCATTCATACATTGCCAATATACGCCGCAATTCCTTCTGGGTCACCTAAATTTAACGCTCGATTGAGATAAAATCTACAGCAGTATTTAATCGTTTTTTTGGCTTGAAAAACCATTTATTCACCTACACAAAAACATAGAAAAAAACAGAGACGCATTAGCCTCAAATACTATGCCATGGCAAGTTGTAAGAATATTCGTATATGATTGATTGGTATTTACCATCAAACATAAACCACAATCGTTTTACCGACACAATTCTATTTTAAGGAGACACCCTATGCCTGCCACCCGAATATCATTATTACTTATTTCCGTACTCATGGGGCTAAGCAGTGTCAGCTCATTACATGCCAAGGATTATGCTAATAAGCATTCTGCATCCGCTGTAGACCATTCTAAACATGCGCAAGAAGCTGCAGCAAAGGCAAACATTGTTCTCGGCAATGGCGAAAAAAATTGGATTAAAACAGACGACGTGATCCGCAAAGACTCAACGCTAACCTTTTCAGAAGTACAAATAGACGGTAACGGTTGGCTAGTGATCCACCCGTTTGAAGACGGCAAACCGAATGGTGATAAATATGTGGCTTCTACTTATGTCACTGACGGCTTGAATAAAGACGTTGATATCACAGTTCATAAAGGTTTGGAAACAGGTGAAATGTTTATTGTGATGCTGCATAGAGATGCCAACGAAAACAAGATATTCGATTTTGTTTTTGTTAGTGACACCGCGGTTATGGACACCGCCGTTTTTGAAGGCAACAAACTCATTGCACGACCAACGCCTGCGCCAGAAAATAGTCTCTGAATAAAACTCCCCGCCGCAAGCCTCGGGGAATTTAACCCTCGCTAGCGATTAAATTTCAGTTGATCAACGTTAAGCACTATTCAATGTTGTTTTGAGTGGTGCTTTTTTGTGTGATGATTGATGTGAGCGCGAACATCAACAACGATTTTCATCAAGATCAATAAACACAAGGCCAAATAACCCTGACCCAATATAAAAAACAAACCGCCACCAATAATAAGGGTAAGGTGCATCATAAAAATACGAGAATAGAACGGTTCTGATTGTTGCTCTTTATCGTCTTGCGAATCATGAGTATCCAAAAAATTGGTTTTAAGCGAATAACCATGACTAATAAACAAAGCTAACAGCGCGGGCCAAAGAGCAGCCAAATAGGCAAAGACGATTGCCGAACTTGGGTTGGCTAATGCAGAGTCTGAAGATGTCGGCTCGACAAAAATCACCCAAATAAATAGAAAGTGCATCACCATAAAAGCGCTTGCATGCGCGGTAACAAAAATACTTAAAATGGCACCTGCGACGCCATTTGCAACAACATTCTTAACAATACTGTAAACAAGAATAATTGCCGTTTCTGCCCAATATAAAATCATTGTGGCGCCAAGGTCCCATCCAAAAAAAAGCACACAGAATATAGGCACCAAATTAGCGGCAATTAAT
>CAZOBR010000006.1:0-38928 GCA_964578035.1 uncultured Gammaproteobacteria bacterium | reverse complement strand
TAAATAATATTTATATCAATTTGCAAGACACTTTTTTGCAGAACACCTATTGTAAGACACCTTTAGATACACCTTATGGATTCGAATACCGCATTAAAAAAACTAATCGAAGGCAATCAACGTTATGTTGATCTCACCAGTAACAATAAAGATTTAGTGTTATCAGTGGACACTGAGAAAATGGCGAATGATCAAAAACCATTTGCGATCATTCTTGGTTGTTCTGACTCGCGCGCCCCAACCGAGCTGATTTTTCACCAAAGTGTTGGTGACTTATTTATTATTCGAGTTGCTGGCAATATTGCTACACCATCTCAAATTGGCAGTGTTGAATTTGCTTGCCAAAATTTCGGCACAGAACTCGTCATAGTTTTGGGGCATTCTAAATGCGGCGCAATTAAAGCCACAGTGAATGCCCTGCAAAATGACCCCGGCGACGTTTCGCCAAACATCGCTGCCATCGTTGAAGGTGTTACACCAGCAATACACCCGCTGGTCGAATCCGGCGAATACTCGGATCAAACCGAGCTAATCAAACAAGCAACCCGAGCCAACGTAGAACAGTCAGTAGCAGGCTTACAATCACAATCAGACGTCCTGCGCAATCTGATCAGCAAAGGCAAACTCAGAGTCGTTGGTGCGCAATACGATCTAGCAACTGGCAAAGTCGAGTTTTACACTCATTAAGAAATAGCGCTAAACCATTAGAACAAAACTGCTAACTTAAGTTTTATCTAACCCACGACACTGTTAGACTGTCGCCACAATTAAAAAACAAAATCACGTGGCCTGAGCCACCCATCTATTCATAATGGAAATCATCTCTGAATACGGTCCTTTACTGCTGATTCTTGGTGCAGTATTTGCCTTTTTTATGGCTTGGGGTATTGGTGCAAACGATGTTGCCAATGCCATGGGAACGTCCGTGGGTTCGCGTGCTCTAACCGTTAAACAAGCAATTTTAATCGCGATTGTCTTTGAATTCGCTGGTGCTTATCTCGCTGGCGGTGACGTTACCTCTACGATTCGCAAAGGCATTTTAGACCCCATGGTAATGGGTGATCAGCCTGACATACTCGTACTGGGCATGATGTCTGCATTATTAGCAGCGGGCACTTGGCTGTTGATTGCCAGTATTAATGGCTGGCCGGTATCCACCACACATTCAATTGTCGGTGCATTAATTGGTTTTGCCGTGGTTGGTGTGTCCTTTGATGCAGTTAACTGGAGCAAAGTTGGCACCATTGCGGCAAGCTGGGTTGTGTCACCAATGTTAGCGGGCTCTATTTCATTTGCCCTATTTGTGAGTGTCGACAAATTAGTATTAAGCACATCGAATCCGTTTCAGCGCGCTAAACGTTATGTACCCATTTATATGTTCCTAGTGGGCTTTATGATTGGCATGGTGACATTGCTCAAAGGCCTCAAGAATACTGGCTTCAGTTTTGATTTTGGTTTTGGCAGTAAGTTTTTAAATAATATGCCATTGGCTGCTGTGATTGGTTTAATCGCTGCCATTATTGGTGGTCTGTTGCTACGGCGGGTTAAAGAAAATGCCAATATGCGCAACGGCTTTGACAGCGTTGAAAATGTCTTTGCACTCTTGATGATATTTACCGCAGCAGCAATGGCGTTTGCTCACGGCTCTAACGATGTCGCAAATGCCGTTGGGCCATTGTCGGCAATTGCGAGCGTGGTTAATTCAGGCGGCTCTGTTGCAGCTAAATCGACACTACCAACTTGGGTATTGATTCTTGGTGGTATTGGGATTGTAGTTGGTTTAGCAACATACGGCTTTAAAGTCATGGCGACTATCGGAAGAAAAATTACCGAGCTAACGCCGAGTCGTGGTTTTGCCGCTGAATTAGGCGCAGCATCTACGGTCGTGTTCGCATCAACTTGGGGCTTACCGATCTCAACCACTCATACTTTAGTGGGCGCGGTATTAGGTGTGGGTTTAGCGCAAGGTGTTCGCGCGATTAATGGCCGAATTGTTGGCAATATATTTATATCTTGGCTGGTTACCTTACCAGCTGGTGCTGGCTTGGCAATAATCTTCTTTTATATTTTCAAAGTCATCTTTGTCTAAATTGGAAAAGCCTTTAGCTGAATTAAAGAAAAGCCTTTAGCTGAATTTAGAAAAGCCTTTAGCCAGCTAGGAGCCCTTAGCCAGCTAGGAGCTCTTAGCCAGCTAGGAGCCCTTAGCTAAATCGATAAAGCCGCAAACGTCATCACAACTTTGACAATCGGCATTTTTTGTTTATTTAAACCCAGCTCAGCGCCAACCCCCGCCGCGTTGTAAGTCTTCTCAAGCATATTTAAACGATGTGATGTCGAATTAAACCACTGCATGCCAACTTGTGCCGCCAAACCTGTATAGGTATGCGCGGGTATCGGCACACCTTTGTGCTCAATGGAAAAAATAGGCTTTAACTTAGCTTCATCTTCAGAGTCAAAGCGCGTGTAATACGGTTGGCCACTTTTCAGCTCAAGCACAAACGCCAGACTTAAGTTCTCGGCCGCGTAAACCTTGCTTACACCCACCAGTGACAAACGATTGATTAAGTGTTTTGAACCTTTTACTGGGCTAACGTGTGAAAAAAAGTCATGCTCCACCATTGCAGTAGCGTGCGCCTGAGCCGCCAGCTCTAAAGGTTCAGATCTGACCAGTTCTACCATACCTCTGCTGACGCGCATCTGATTAATGTACTTAATGACTTCAGTGCTCAATTGAGCTGGCTGAAAACTGTCAAGCTCAATCCGTTGCTCGTTTTTGTCCTGAGCGTTAGTGTCAACGGCGAAGCTACTCACAAACAAAATGCATAAAAATGCTTTCCATAAATGAAATGAGTGAATCGCGTTGAACGTCATACCCTATAATTTAATACTGGTCGTTATTAGTTTGATTTGATCAACATAAGCACTATACAGAATTAAATCAAGGTGCTTGCTTTTAGGTCCTTGAGTAAACTCTTTTTGGCCTAAGCTCTTGGCCCGTCAAGCCAAACTCTGCTAATGCGATAAAGCCACTACAGAAGTTAATTAAATGCACATAAATCTCAAAAAATGAGACTAATAGGGTCAAAAAAACAATATTTTAGTTGATCTGTGATATTTCCATTGCTAACCTAACGCCCATCGCATCATTATTTATTCTGCTGCGAAATTTGCGCCTGTCTTACATTAACAATAAGGCTAACGAGCGCTGCAAAAACATTCGGCGCTATTTGGGTAGCGCTATTTACTCAAACTATTTTGCTGCTCGCAGCACTCATTTGAAGGTAGGTAATTTATGGCTCGCATGACTCCAAGTGAAGCATTTGTAGAAACCATGGTGGCGAACGAGGTGACGGATATTTTTGGCATCATGGGTTCAGCATTTATGGATGCAATGGATATTTTTGCACCGGCTGGTATTCGATTAATTCCAGTTGTGCACGAGCAAGGTGCGGCGCACATGGCAGACGGCTATGCACGCGCAACCGGCCGTCACGGTGTGGTAATTGGCCAAAATGGCCCTGGTATCTCAAACTGTGTTACCGCAATCGCGGCGGCCTATTGGGCACACAGTCCAGTGGTAATGATCACGCCTGAAACAGGCACCGTTACACAAGGCTTAGGTGGCTTCCAAGAAGCAAACCAATTACCCATGTTCCAAGAGTTTGTTAAATACCAAGGCCACGTAAACCACCCAGCGCGTATGGCAGAATACACTGGCCGTTGTTTTGATCGCGCGCATTCTGAAATTGGCCCAACTCAATTAAATATCCCACGTGACTACTTTTACGGCGATATTGATGTTGAGATCCCAAAACCACAAAAATTGGATCGTGGCCCCGGTGGCGAAACTGTTTTACAAGAAGCCGCTGACTTATTAGCCGAAGCTAAATTCCCGGTCATTGTCTCTGGTGGTGGGGTAGTCATGGCTGACGGTATGAATGAGTGCGTGGTACTGGCAGAGCGTTTAGGCGCTGCCGTAGTAAACAGTTATCAACATAATGACTCATTTCCTGCGAGCCACCCTTTATGGTGTGGCCCTCTTGGATACCAAGGCTCAAAAGCTGGCATGAAGCTGATTGCAAAAGCCGATGTGGTAGTTGCTCTTGGTTCACGCTTAGGCCCATTCGGCACCTTACCACAACATGGCATGGACTACTGGCCAAAAGGCGCCAAGATCATTCAAATCGACGCTGATCACAAAATGCTTGGCTTGGTTAAAAAAATCTCTGTCGGTATTTGTGGTGATGCAAAAGCCGCAGCGGTTGCACTAACGCGTTTGTTAGAAGGTCGTGAGCTAGCTTGCGATACTACTAAAGACGAACGCGCAGCAGAAATCACAGCGGAAAAAGCCGCGTGGGAAGCAGAACTTGACGAGTGGATACATGAGAAAGACGACTACAGTTTGGACATGATCGAAGAAGCCAAAAACGAAGATGGCAATTGGTTGCACCCGCGCCAAGTTTTGCGTGAGCTAGAAAAAGCCATGCCAGCCGACGTTATGGTGTCGACTGACATTGGTAACATTAACTCTGTTGCACACAGCTACTTACGCTTTGAGCGCCCACGCAGTTTCTTTGCACCCATGAGTTTTGGTAACTGCGGTTACGCACTGCCCACTATGATTGGCGCTAAATGTGCAGCGCCAGAGCGCCCAGGCATTGCCTATGCGGGTGATGGTGCATGGGCCATGAGCATGACTGAAATCATGACCTGCGTACGTCACGATATTCCAGTAACGGCGGTGGTATTCCACAATCGTCAATGGGGTGCTGAGAAGAAGAACCAAGTGGATTTCTATAATCGTCGTTTTGTGGCGGGCGAGCTTGAAAGCGAAAGCTTTGCAGGTATCGCCATGGCAATGGGCGCTGAAGGTATTGTGGTAGATCAACTTGAAGACGTTGGCCCAGCACTGACAAAAGCCGTTGATATGCAAATGAACGAAGGTAAAACATGTGTGATTGAAATCATGTGTACGCGCGAGCTAGGCGATCCATTCCGTAAGGATGCACTCGCTAAACCAACGCGTTACTTAGAAAAATATAAAGATTATGTTTAATAAAACGCATCAATAATCACGTTCTATTGATAGATGCCACGGTAACGTGGCATCTATTTTTTTATTTACAGCAAATTTTATAGAACTATTATTTAATAACGAAAACAATATTCAATACCAACACCATTATGACCGATACATTTTTATCTAATACGCCTGTTCAATGCCCTGCTTCTTTACTAAAACGCGCTGAGCCATTACCGAGCGCTGCTACGGCAGTGGTCAACGCAGGTTCAGAAGTTGTGATGAGAAGTGTCAAAATGTCGGTGGATGAGAATCTAATCACGCCGACTCTAGTGGGTGATAAAAATAATATTCAAGCCGCTGCCCAAATCATTGATTGGGATATTTCGGGTATCAGAATTGTGCACGCTGATGATGAGAAATCATCGGCTGAAGCCGCCGTTGCATTGGCAAGAGCAAACGAAGTGAGCTCTTTAATGAAGGGCAATATTCACACCGATCAATTGCTCAAAGCGGTCATCGATAAAGAGCACGGCCTGCGCACAGGCACTCGTTTAAGCCATGTATTTCATATGAGTGTGCCTAATTCAGACGCCGCTATTTGCATTACCGATGCAGTCATTAATGTGCAACCAAGCGTTGCTATCAAATTAGACATTGCGCGTAACGCCACAAAATTACTGCATTCAATTGGTTATCAACAACCCAAGATAGCCGTATTGTCTGCCACTGAAGTTGCGACGCCAGCTATGCCATCCAGCGTGGAAGCGCAAGAGGTTGTCAATGCAGCAAATGCCGGTGAAGTTGAAGGTGCCTTACTCGGCGGCCCGTTTGCATTTGATAATGCAGTTTCACCTAAAGCCGCCAAACTTAAAAAAATTGATCACCCAGTTGCAGGACATGCCGACGTATTGCTGGTGCCCAATATTGAAACGGGGAACGCGCTATTTAAGCAAATGGTCTACTTTATGGGTGCTGCTGCGGCCGGTGTGGTGTTGGGCGCCAAAGTACCGATTGTGCTTACATCAAGAGCCGACCCTGCGGCGGCGCGTTTGGCCGCCACTGCGTTAGCCTCTATTTATGCCAACGCGTCACAATAAAATTAACAATAGAACATCATGACAGACTTAAACGCACTCGTGCCTACCGAGCAAAGAACCGCACAGGAACTGTTTGGCATCGATTCACAGATCAACGTTCCTTACTTTGCAGAGCGCGATGAACACGTGCCTGATATTGACGATGCCTATCAGTTTAATGCCGATGTCACCTTGGCGATTCTGTCTGGCTTTATTCATAACCGTCGAGTGATGGTTCAGGGTATGCATGGCACGGGTAAATCAACCCACATTGAGCAAATTGCCGCGCGCTTAAATTGGCCATGTGTACGAATTAATCTAGACGGGCATATTGGTCGCCTCGACTTAATTGGCAAAGATGCCGTTGTATTAAAAGACAACAAACAAGTGACGGAGTTTCAAGAAGGTATTTTGCCATGGGCAATTCAACGCCCAATTGCACTGATCTTTGATGAACTAGATGCCGCACGCCCTGAAGTGATGTTTGTGATTCAACGGATTCTTGAGCGCGAAGGTAAGTTCACTTTATTAGATCAAAATCGAGTGCTGACGCCCAACCCACATTTTCGATTATTCGCCACGGCCAACACGGTGGGCCTGGGTAATTTAACAGGGCTCTACCACGGCACATCGATGATGAATCAAGCGCAAATCGATCGTTGGAATATAGTTGCGCAGTTAAACTATTTACCCGCTGAAGAAGAAGCCAATATTGTACTAAGCCGCGTGCCTGCGCTTGATACTGAAGAAGGCCGTAAAATTGTTGCGTCCATGGTGGCGCTGGCTGGCTTAACGCGCCAAGCGTTTAACGCAGGTGATATTTCCACCTTGATGTCACCACGCACCGTGATTTTTTGGGCTGAGAACATGCAAATATTTCATGATCCTGCCGCATCATTTAGATTGTCGTTCTTAAACAAATGCGACGAAGCAGAATACAGCACCATTGCGGAATACTACCAACGCGCCTTTGACCGAGAACTGCCTGAAAGCGAATCAATTAGCGCTTGGTTTGAGTAACGCGCACATCCCTTATGGAACGCCACGAGGTTCTACAACAAAAACTTGAACACTGGTGCGCGGCATCCGTGCGCGCCTTATCGAATCAATCAAGCGTGTATTTTCGTGGGCATCATTTGCTGGTCAACGATAAGCTGTTTATTTTACAAGCGCCGTATCTGCAATTAGATTTTTCTACCCACGATACAAGTAAATTAAGAGGCATCGCCGACAGCATTGCGTTGCGGCTTATTCATTGTGACTTAGACGCACACCATGCGCGGCTACCTGAAAGCATTGTTGAAAAAATTATATTTGAAGTGCTAGAGCAACTGCGCTGCGAATCACTAGCACCTGAAGAACTGCCCGGCATACGCTCAAACTTAAGAGCCCGTTTTTTATATTGGGCAAATGAGGCAGGCGCGTCAGCATTAACAGAAAACAGTATTGGACTATTACTTTATACCGTTAATGTGGTGTGCTGGTCACGCTTGCATGCCCAGTCTATTCCCGAACAAATTGAAGATTTGATTGAGGCAACTCGTTGGGGCTTTTCCGCAGAGATAAAGCATCATTTATATCGCTTTAACAAATGCACTCACGATCAAGCACAGTTTGCTGAACATGCGCTCGCCATTGCCAAAGAAGTGCGCACTATGATTGAAGCCGTCACTATTGACGACAGTGAAACCATAGGTCTGGCTGGCAGCGTTAGGGAGCTGGCAAACAGTAACAATATCAGCATTCAATGGTTGGATATTGATAGCACAACGCTGGAACAAAACTACGGTGTGTCTCGCCCAGAAGGCATTAGTCAGATCACTAGCTATGGCGGTTATCAAATCTATAATTCGTCTTACGATAAAGTCGTTAAAGCAGCTAAAACCATTCGTGCTGCGCAATTAGTAAAACTGCGCGCCGAACTTGATAAACGTATTCGCAAACAAAGCGTTAATACGCACCGCGTTGCGCGTTATTTAAAACAATTAGTCTCCAGCCCGGCCTTGGCAGGTTGGGAATTCGACCAAGAAGAAGGTTATTTAGATTCTGCGCGCTTAGCAAAGCTAGTCACCTCGCCCAATGAGTCTCGTTTGTTTAAACGCGAGCAAACTAAAGCCGCCAGTGATTGTGTTGTAAGTATTGTGGTTGATAACTCGGGCTCAATGAACCATCACAATGATGTGGTGGCCGCTTTGGTAGATACACTCGCCAAGGCGCTCGAGTTAGCAGAAATAAAAACCGAAGTGTTAGGCTTCACCACCGTTGAATGGAATGGTGGCCGTGTGCTCAAAGAGTGGATTAAAGCAGGCAAGCCAGCTAACCCTGGCAGGCTTACATCAACCTGTCACACGATTTACAAAGCAGCGGAAACCCCTTGGCGACGATCACGCCCAGCCATTGCTGGTATGTTAAAAACCGATATGTTTCGAGAAGGTGTGGACGGCGAAGCATTACTTTGGGCTGCACAACGAATCGAGACGCGACCAGAAAAAAACAAAATCATTTTAATGATCTCAGATGGTTCACCAATGGATACTGCGACTCATGCCGCCAACACAGATCGCTATTTGGACCAGCACCTTACCTTTGTGGCCAACAGCATTGAACAACGCCCCGACATTCGCTTGTGTGCCCTAGGTGTTGGATTAGACTTGAGCGCCTATTATCGCGAGAGTATGTCGATTAGCTTCAACGATGAACTTGGTACACCGGACTTTTTTGCCATGGCCGAACTTTTACAACGAGCAATTTAAGCGGAGATTAATAATGACTTTAAAACGATACCTAACAGAAATGGGCATGGGCGTAGACGTACACGGCGGCGATTACACCAAGGCCGCCAAACGTGCTGTATCCGATGCCATTCGTCATTCCAGCATCAATTTTTTCCCGCATGTTGAATACACACGCGACGATATGCAGCTAATCGTGAAAATCGGTGTGCAAAAACCCAAACTACTCGATAAAGACGCCGTTGCCAGTGAATTCCCTTATGGCAATGTCACAATAGAGCCCGAAGTCGGCGGCCTAGATGTACCCGCAGAAAATGGCAAAGACCTAATGGTGGTTGCGAATGCTGTTGTACTTGTTTGTTTTCAAAGTTGACTATGAACGTTCGCTCTTTGAAGACAACTGTGGTGTCCAATCCCCATCACCCAAAAACGCATCAACTGCATGATTCTCTAGTTCGCCATCTTCATAACAATTGTCTTGTTGATCTAAAATTAATTGACGGAATATTTTCTCAGACCATTATGTGACCAATCAGTTTATTAATGGAGATTCCTTTCTATTCAACCCGCCATAATAAAAAAGGGCTATGGATCAACTCCATAGCCCTTCGCTTTAATTGCTAGCGGCGTATGAAAACCGTTACATCAAGCTTTAGAACCTGCCGCTTAAAGTGAGTCGCGCGTTAATCGACTCGCCCACGGTAACATTGTTGTCCGTATGAGAATTTGGGAAGTAAAGCTCATCGGTTAAATTTTCAACGTTCAGCTGCAAACGGAATCTCTCTGAGATATTGTAGTAAGCCGAGGCATCCACCTTGGTGTAGCTAGGAAGAGTAGGCTCAGTATTCACGTTACCGCCAATATCAAAATCAGAGGTGAACGATTCGTCTTGATACGTGATGCCAAGGCCAAAACCAAAAATATCATTCACATCATAACCGCCCCAAAAAGCAAAGGTGTTCTCTGGTAACTCCCGTGGTAACTCTGCGCCATTATCTGTAATGCCATCAAGGTTGCTGTAGCCTGCTGAGAAATGCAATTGTTCGGTGATGTTGCCTCGTAGCTGTATTTCAAAGCCATCAATCTCGAGGCCGCGAATATCAAACGTACCATCGTCAACGTCGTTTCTGGCAGCACGTGTTTGATCATTCTCAAAGTAAGCGGCTGTTAAGCTTAGGCTTGGAACAATATCCCACTTAAATCCCACTTCAGCACTCTCGTAAACGTCTGGGTCAAGATCATCATTATCGCCGTTAATATTCGCAAACTGCTCACCACTACGTGGTAGGAACGATTCGCTGTAACTTGCGTAGATCGATACGTTATCTTGTGGCTTGTAGATCACGCCAGCACGAGGTGATACTTCGTTATCAGTACGTGTACGAATACCTGCGTTACTGCCTGCGCCTGGATCTACGTTGTTCACTTGAATGTCAAAGCGGTCAAAGCGTGCACCTAAGACAATGTGAAATTGCTCGGTAAGTTGAATCTCGTCTTGCAGGTAAAACGAGGTTGTTTCAATGTCAACCAAGGTGCGGTCATTTAGGTCAGTGCCCGTAGCCGCGGCGTTAGCGCCAAAACCGTTGCCAAAGCCATTGATACCAAAGCCTGTATTGGTCGCGACGACCGCACCGTTAGCACCAGTAATCACACCATTCGATAAGTTAAATTGGCTACCGATAACATCCACAAACAACTGGTCATCACCATTCACATTCCAGACTGTATTAAAACGGTCTTGGTTCGAGCTTGTGTCGATGTACTCTATGCCTGCAACAATCGTGTGTACGGTTTCACCGAAGTTAAACTCACTCACAAGGTTACCTGAGAGAATCAAATTCTCGCGCTCGGTGTTGTCTACATAACCATCGATTTCGATTTGGTCAAAACCAGTTGATGAACGACCCGCGGATATAAAGTCAGACGCAAAGTAGTTTTGGTAAGTTTTGTCGTAATCACCGTAAAAGGCACTGAAGTTACCTTTTAACTGGTCAGAAAAACGGTGTTCAATCGATGCGCGAAAGACATTGGCTTCAATGGTAGTAAAATTGTCTTGTGAGTCACCAAAAACAGTATCTTCAAAACGCTCAACCGGTCGGCCAGTTTCGTCAGTCGG
The DNA here is from genome assembly GCA_964578035.1 of uncultured Gammaproteobacteria bacterium. Taxonomy (GTDB): domain Bacteria; phylum Pseudomonadota; class Gammaproteobacteria; order Arenicellales; family Arenicellaceae; genus Arenicella. The sequence goes on along the minus strand of CAZOBR010000006.1, from coordinate 27,981 downwards.
GATACCACGGTCAATAAAACGCTCGTGATCGATGTACTCATACGACAAATCAAGCGTCGTGTTTTCTGATAACTGAAAACGTGCTGTTGGGTTAAAGCCAATTCGCTCACCATCAAAAAAGTCGCGATGATTTTCAAGCTCTTCGTAAAATACGTTTAGGCGTACCGCGGATGTGTCACCAGTTTCAAAGTTAGAATCCAACTCAACACCAAAATCGCCAAACGTGCCCGCGCCAATGCTGAATGTGTTGAAGCTCTGTCCGATTTGTCCTCTTTTGGTGACTCGATTCAGTACGCCGCCAGTACCGCCGCGACCAAATAAGAGTGCATTAGGGCCACGTAGAATCTCTACTTGTTCTAGGTTGTACAGCGGGCGGTAGTACTGCACATCATCTCGCGCGCCGTCAACGTAAAAGTCAGCAGTAGAGCGTACGCCGCGAAACACCACTGAATCACGGTGACCTTCGCCTTGCGAGTTATTCACACCAACTGTGTAATTTACAATATCAGCGATGCTGGTAAAGCCTTGTTCGTCGATTTGCTCTAGGTCAATAATCGACAAGCTTTGTGGCACATTAATGATAGGAGTGGGTGATTTAATTGAGTTCGCTTCGCTGACTGAAAGGTGTTGACCTTTTACTACGACCTCATCAATTGCGCCTGATGACTGCGCGAATGCTGCCTGGCTTGATACAGCGCTAGCAATCAGAACAGCTAATTGGGTTGGCTTCATTTATCGCCTCTTAATGTTTCTTACATACAATAATAATTAGCCCCAAGAGTTCATCAGGGCGCACTTAAGTTGGCGTGCCACTTTTGCTCTGCATTACCTAACTTGGCGAGACTATATTATATCTAAATCTAAATGACAATCATTATCATTTAGATTTCAATATATAAAAAAGGCCAACCAACCTTTGCGTTTATTTATTCATTAATTGAATGCAGGCGTGCTCGGGGAACCCTAAACATCTGCCGCAAATGATTAAGCTGCCCGTGTTTTGAACGAATCAACGCCGATGGCCGCTTTCAAAGGTAGTGTCGGTCACGCAGGGATGTATTGGTTTTATCTGGCTTGCCATGTGGGTCTCGCGAATGGCGTCAAGTTGAGTAATACCAAACTCTAAGCACGCTGATCTCCATGATATAAACGCACGACATGTCGGGCTTCGGCGAAGAACAACCAACGCTCTACAAATAAGCCGAGCATCGCGCTGACGAAGGCGAGATAAACGAGTATTTCATTACCGTCGAAATAAGCCACTACCAGCATTAATGCCATCGGCAAAATAAATGCCAAAAGTTGCATTATTTTACGTAAGCGCATGAGTTTTTTCGCGCCTGCATCAAATACAAATTCTTTGGTTAAAAATGTGTCGGCGGTGTGGCCTACATCTAATAGGCGCACCTGTGCTTGGCTTCTTGCGCTTAACGATGTGGCTGAATTAATCGTTGCGCCATCGGGTTTGCCAATCACAATAAAGTAGGCAAACTTAGTGATTGCAGTAATCGCAGCAATGGCCAAAAAGGCCATTACATGGCGACTATTCAGTTCATTATGAAAAGCATAGTGCAGGGCATTAAACAGCAAACCGCCACTCATTAAACTAAACAGCACATACAACGGTGTGGTGAGCGGGTTGTGCCATTGGCGAATGGGTTTTAGGCTGGCGTAGATCATGCCTGTGCAAACCACAGTGACTAGCGCAAGCACGACCACCGCGCATGCAAGAACCGTGGCGGCGGCACTGAGTCCAATCATACTGCTAAGCGTTTGTGGCGAGTCTAACCAAACGACTAATGCATAGGCTAATACTAATGGGTAAAACAATACGGCACAAACACCTTCGCGCGAGAGCCACGAGGTGCGAAAGCGATTAAACGCGCGCCATGCATTTTTAGGGTTGGCTAAATGTAAAGTAGAAGATAAAAGACCCAGTGTAACTAACACCAAGCCGATAAAGTCACCAATGATTAACTCGTTCATTAAAACCGAGCGTTCGAATATTTGGTGGGTCATTAGCCAGATAAAAAAACCATAACCAGCGCCTGAGCTAACCGTGAAAAATAAAACTGAAAATGCAGGATTCATAATTCGTTCTTCTTATAAATTTATTAACAATAAGCAGATAACTATCGGGCGATTACTTTGTTTGCCCACTTCTTGAGCTTGCTTAAACTGGGTAACGTGTTTTTATCCATCTTTGGCACTACTGAGTGATCCCGGGGCGGCAAGTAGCGGTTTGCGGGTTGGTAACCGAGTTCTGGCATAAGCGCTTGACCACCGCGTTCGATAGTTAATTTGCTGACTTGTGAATTTGGATCATCAAAGTCACCAAACACACGCGAGCTGGTTGGGCAGGTCAATACACAGGCTGGCTTACGCTCTTCTTCAGGTAAGGCTTCGTCATAAATACGATCCACGCACAGCGTGCATTTTTTCATTACGCCTTGGTCTTCGTCTAATTCACGCGCGCCATACGGGCAAGCCCATGCACATAAATTGCAGCCCATGCATTTGTCTTGGTCTACTAGCACAATACCGTCTTCTTTGCGTTTGTAAGAAGCGCCTGTCGGACAAACAGTGACACAATCAGCGTCTTCGCATTGCATACACGACATGGGCATGTGCACCGTTTTGCTGTCTGTTTGCGTGGCCATTGCGTGCAAATCAAGAGGTGTCTCGCTGCAACCCGAAACGTTTGCAGGCTCTTCTACCTCAAATGTGCGAATTCGATTTAACCACGAGCCATTCGGGTCTTTGCCATAAGGCTCATAGTCAGACAGCGGGCCAATGGTGCCAGAAGTATTCCATTGTTTGCACGCAGTGGCACAAGCATGACACCCTACGCAGGTGTCTAAATCAATAACGAGGCCTAATTTCACTATTTGACTCCTCGAGTTAATGTGTCTTTAAGAGAACGCTTTATGTTCACATTCTTATGCGTGGTATAGCGTATTTTTTTCGGTGAGTCGGCTTGGTTTGGTAGTTTTTTAACGTCACTAAACTGTGGCCAAGCACCCGTCTCGCCTGGTGCAGCGGGCGTGATTTTAACGCGCAAGTCATACCAAGCGGCCTGCCCAGTAACTGGGTCTGAGTTGGTAATATCCGCAAAGCTTGCTTTGGGCGGTAGTAGCTCTGAAATCAAATGGTTCATTAAAAAGCCATCGGTGGCTTCATTGACGTCTTTGTCTAGACCCCATGCGCCTGCTTGTTTGCCAATGGCGTTCCAAGTCCACACGGTGTTTGCCTCAACGCCTTCCATGTATTTAATTTGCACGCGAATCTTGCCGTTATGTGATTCCACCCACACCCACGACTTATCTGCCAAGCCCATTGACTCGCATTGTTGGCGATTCATGTATAAAAAGTTTTGCGACATGATTTGGCGCAGCCATGCGTTTTGCGAATCCCACGAGTGATACATAAACATTGGCCGCTGACTAATCGCATGAAAGGTGTACTGGCTTTCATCAATGCGCTGCTGTTCAAGCGGCACATAGAAAAATGGTAATGGATCAAAGTAATTACTTAAGCGCTCTTTGTGTTGTGCGTCCGTTGGCATTGGTCCGGTGTACAAACCTTGGCCTGCTAAGCGAAACTTTTGCAGCTTTTCTGAATACACTTCAATCACAATTTGATCGGTTGAGCCCACCCAACCTGCGTGTTGCGCAAACTCCAAATAGTCTTTATTTGCGTGACGTAAGAACTGCTGATTTAACGGTAAGTCGTGTTGAAAGAAGCACTCATTATTAATGTACTGTTCCCACTGTTTTGGATTGGGTGCGCCGCGAAAATGTTGGTCGCCATTCTCACCACGCCAACCAGCTAAAAAACCTATGCCAGGCGCACGCTCATGATTAATAATAAAATCTTTATAGTCTTCGTATTTGGCGCCGCCATCTTCTTTCACAAAGTCTGGAAAGTCCAAACGTGTAGCAATGTCGACCAGCACTTCTTGAAATGATCGCACGTCACGATCTTTATCAATCACTGGCTGACGAATCGAGTCACAGGCCGCGTCCGGTTCTGAAATAGGCCGATCAAGAATCGATATCGTGTCGTAACGCTCAAGGTAGGTTGTATCTGGCAATACCAAATCGGAGTAATTCACCATCTCGGAATGAAAGGCATCTGAGTTAACGATAAACGGAATTTTGTATTCTCCATCTTCGCGTTTCTCGCGCAGCATCGCCATGGTATTAGCGGTGTTCATACTGGAATTCCACGCCATGTTGGTCATAAACAACATCAGAGTGTCGATTTCATACGGGTCACCTTTGACTGCATTGCTGATTACCATATGCATTAAGCCATGATTCGCAATTGGTGCATCCCACGAATAGGCTTTATCAATTCTTAGCGGCTTACCATCGTCATCAATCGCTAAGTCTTCTGGTTCGGTTGGAAAACCCAATGGGGCCGATGTCAGCGGTGTATTAGGCGACATATCACGCGCTGGTTTAATACCGGGCGGAATGTGTTTTGGAAACGGTGGCTTAGCTAGGTGACCACCTGGACAATCAACGGTGCCTAGCAATACTTGTAATAAATGAATGGCTCGGCAGGTTTGAAAACCATTCGAATGCGCTGAAATGCCGCGCATTGCGTGCATTGAAACAGGGCGACCGATAAATTTATCTTGCTTGCGCCCAGCCCAGTCTGTCCATTCAACATCAACCGTGATTGTATCTTTAAAGGCAACATGTGCCATTTCCAGCGCCAAACGTTCGATTGTTTCAGCTGACACACCGCAGACTTTGGCTGCATTATCAGGTGCGTATTCTTCATCTAAATATTTTTCGATCAGCAAACTCATTGCCGTGCGCACAGGCCGGCCATCGGGCAAAGTAAAGTCACCAAATAAAGCTGGGCTAATGTCTGGTGCACTGCCATCGGTAAATGTTTCTGAGGTTAAATCCCAAACCAGTGGTTTACCGTTTTCATCACGCGCGAATAAACCGTCGCCTACTTCGCCCGGCGTGTTTGCAACAAGATACGGCGAGTTGGTGTATCGAATTAAAAATTCATCATCAACGAGTTCGTGTTTGAGTAGTACATGAATCATCGACAAAGCCAGCATTGCATCGGTGCCAGGGCGAATGGCAATCCATTCATCGGCAATGGCTTGATAACCGGTACGCACTGGATTAACCGCTACAAATTTTGCGCCGTTTTCTTTGAGTTTTTTAAGGCCAATTTTAATTGGGTTTGAAGCATGATCTTCTGCCACACCCCACATCATGAAGTACTTGGTATTCGCCCAATCAGGGTCACCAAATTCCCAAAAAGCGTACCCCGTTGTGTATAAACCAGCGGCCGCCATATTAACCGAGCAGAAACCACCGTGTGCCGCCCAATTAATCGTGCCAAATTGGCTGGCCCAAAAACCGGTCAATGCTTGCATTTGATCGCGACCTGTAAAGAAAGCGAGCTTCTTTGGGTCGCTTGCGCGAATGTTCTTTAGGCGAGTGGTTAATATCTCTAGCGCTTGTTCCCAGCTGATTTCATCAAACTGACCGGCACCTCGTTCAGTACCCGGTTTTCTTAGTAACGGCTTAGATAATTTGGCAGGGGATTTTTGCTTCATAATCCCAGCGTTGCCTTTGGCACACAGCACACCTTTGTTAATCGGATGGTTCGGATTACCTTGAATAAAGCGGACTTCGTTACCTTCTGTGGTTACTTTAATGCCGCATCGACAAGCGCACATGTAGCACGTCGTGAATTTAGTCTCTTGCCCTTGGCGATCTTCAAACTGAGGCAATACGTTGTCAGAGTTTTTCATACGCGCTCTTAGTACCTACTTAACCACTACTGGTTGCTCTGAACAATAAAAAATCAGGCAAACACAACAGTTCAATTTATGAGGCTGATATTATAATAATTAATAAGTATTAGTTTATAACTATTTGTTATTAAAGTGTGAAAAATATACTTGTTTAGTGGCTTTCAACGTTGCTGGTATTTACAAAACTCCATCTGGACAAAACCCTTGTGATCAAGTTATCAGGCATAAAAAAACCCTATCCAAAATGCTTTAAACAAGCACTTTGGATAGGGTTAAATTACGCTGCATCTATTGCAGCAGGTGTTACTTCATTCGACTAGCCAGCTAATCCTACAAAGTTAAAATTGCCAATCGACGTTGTGTTCTTCGTTGATTTATCAGCATTTTTTGCCGCAGAACTACGAGTTGAGTGTTTGACGGTGACCACCTTATCAACATTTTCAGGGCATGCCATTGCGTTAGCCGGTTTAGCAGACTTTGCATTGTTAGACACGGTATTTTGTTGTGTTTCGTTACTCATCGGAACACCTCGTTAGTTAAAAATCAATTCATTAATAGTTTCTGTTTCTCTATTAATGATTAAAAGTATAAGCAGACAATGACAGTTTGTAATATTACGCTTCTCACTATGGTTAGAGCCTTAGCTTATATAGGCCCAAATAGCTATTCAAACTGGCAAAGAAATAACATAAACTGTTTCTATTGATACTTTTAGTGCCACTTTTACTCATTTTTTAATCATTAAAAAATAGTGAGGCGCGTAAAAAAATGAACAAAAAAACTGAAAATTCCGAAAAATCGTCGGCGGCACTTCGTGTTTTAAGCATTTTAGAGACTGTTTCTGGGTCATCCACCCCGATGACCGCGACCGAAATTAACCAAATACTGAAACTTCCTAAGCCAACAATCCATCGTTTGTGCTTAATGTTAGAAAAGGAAGGTTACTTACAACCAAGACTTGATGGTCGCGGATATTTACCCGGCAATCGGCTGTCGAATATGGCAATGGGCGTGTTCAGTAATAACGATCACTGGCGCACAGAACGCCACGCGATCTTGCAGCGCTTGTCAGAAGACGTTGGCGAGACCTGCAATATCTCGGTGCCAGATGGCTCCGAAATTGTGTACTTTGACCGAGTAGAGACTCACTGGCCATTAAGAATTCAATTAAAAAAGAATGACCGTGTACCCTTGTATTGCACAGCCAGCGGAAAACTATTTTTGAACCACTTAGCAAGCGCTAAACGCAGCCGCCTAATTTCGCGCCTGCCGTACGAGCAATTCACACCGAACACCTTAACGGATATTGATAAATTAAAAGAAGAACTCAAGCGCCTCGCCAAAGATGACATTGGTGTAGACAATGAAGAGTTTATGCAAGGCATGGTTGCCATTGCGGTGCCACTAAAAAATTCCGACGATCAATTTTTTGGTGCACTTGCAATGCACGCACCCAGCGCGCGTTTGTCAATGGGTCAAGCTTTGGAATATATCCCCCGTTTGCGCGAGGCAGCGGTTGAGCTATTAGAAGTGATTAACGACTAAGTTTAATTGCTTAACGTTTTAACCATGTGAACATGCATACCGACATCATTCGGTTTTTCCCATTCAATAACATACCCCATTCGACGATACAGTTTTACATTGCCAGCAAAGAGGCTGTTTGTGTCTAAACGTAGCGTTTTATGGCCTGCTTTTTGTGCAATTACTTCTGCATAATTCAGCAAGTATTGGCCGAGGCCTTCTCGTTGTTTATCTGGCGATACACAAAGGTTTTCTATAAATAAGCAATCTTTTTTGTTATTGGTTTCTAGCAGCGCAACAAGATCATTTTTTTGGTACAACAAGTCAAAGCGATGCGCTTTAACAGCCTGTTCGTAATCGACTGACATTGGCGTTGGCTCTCGCCCAAGCACGGGCACCCACTTCGCGTAGGCTTGACGTATGAAGGGCTGAATTGTGTTTACATCCTTTGCGTTTGCAAGTCTTATCGATAATTCAGAATTTGACATATTTAGTGATTGCTCTGCGCGCTCGGAATAGTTTAATGATTGCGTAATGGCGACCTTAATCGTATTGTTTAGAAAATTATAATAATTTGAATAATCTTAAAATGTTTAAACTCACAATACTCTATAAAGTTACATTTTTGCTTCCGTTACTGGGCTGCATATTATTGCTTAGCGCGTGCACAAGTATGCCGAAGAAGATTCCTGAATTAAAAGTTGAACAGCCAGATAAGGAATCTTTTATTGAAGCAGTGAAACAACCAATTTACAGCGTTAACTTAATTCGCGAAGAAATCCCCGAACACTTACAAAGCATTACTCAATCGTATCAAGCACCAAAAGATTGTGACGAATATCAACAAGAGTTGGAGCTACTGAATAATGCCCTTGGCGAAGACCCTGTTGATCAGCAGAACGAGCTGGATGATGTGATCACGTTGCACCTAGGTAAAATGATTGCGCGTGGCGTTGAATCCAACATTCCGTTTAACAGCTTGATAAAATCGTTATCTGGTGCAAAAAAGCACGAACGCGAAGTTTTAGCAGCCAGAGTTAGAGGCAGTGCAAGACGTTCGTATTTAAAAGGTTGGGCGGCGGCAATGTGCGCCGAAAGCATCAAGAACGATGATGCAGAAGCAGTGGTAACTGAATAATTTTCAGAGCGCTAACTGCTCATTACAAAGAGTACGCTTAAAACATTTACCATGTTCAAACCAATGCCATGTTCGAACACGGTCTTTCTTTGACTGGCCCATGATAATGACTTCAGTAAATGTCACGCCAGGAAAGTCTTTGCGATCAACTTCTAACATGATGACATTAGGTGCGGCTACCCAGCCATAACCCTTAAAGGTCTCGGTGTCCCACCAGACTCTGTCATTAACAATACTGCCGCCAAACTGTACTTTGTGCTCGCGCCCATCAGCCCAAGTGAACGTATTCTTTTGAATATAAACTTCATCGCCTTGATCAGGAAAAACACATTCGATCAGACTTTGGTGTTGATCAAGAATGTTGCCTGCCAGATCAAGATGTTGGTATTCACCATGCCAAACACCTTCGTGTTCAAACATTTCTGGCATGAGTTCAATTAGCGGGTTGGCCATATGCAGTAAGAGTAAATAAAAATGACTGTCTAAAAAAATAGCCAGTAGCACAAATAGGCTGCTGGCTAAAATTTTTATCAAATAGCGTTTAACGCCGTTATCAAATAACTAGAAACGGTAGCCGATATCAATACCGTACGTTCCTGATTCAGCGAGATACAACAAGTTTGTACCTGTTGACGCACGTGCATACACGTCGTCAGTAATGTTTTTACCCCAAATCGCAAAACGCCAGCCTGATTCATTAGGCGTATAGGCAATTCTGGCATTTACTAAAGTTGGTATGTCACTAAGCGCGTTAGCAGGGTTTGCAACTAAGTTAAATGAGTCGTTTTCAATGCCAACATCAATCGAACCCATTAAGTTATCATCTGCTAATTCAGTCCTGTAGACAAGCCCAATATTTATTTTATAGTCAGGTGCATTTTTTAATTCTAACTGTTGAGCACAAGCAATTGACACGACACCACCACAAGCGTCAGCAGCACCGTTATTGGTTAAACCACCTGCTTGGGTCAACGTAAGGTCAGTGTACTCAGAACTCAATGTGCCGATAGTGGCATTAAGCGTGAGCGACTCAGACAATAGCGCAGTTGCTTCTATTTCAAAGCCGTCAATTTCAACTTCGTTAACGTTAAAACGAGTAAAACCTAAACCTGGTACCGTGGCGCCAATTTGTAGATTTTCGTAGTCGTTCGAGAAGTAAGTTGCGTTCAAGCGTACTCGATCATCAAATAAAGATGTGCGAAGGCCAATCTCAAAGCTATCGAGTTCTTCTTCATCAACAGGCAGAAAACAAGCTGTTGGCGAGAAGCAATCTGGTGACCAACCACCACTTTTGAAGCTGCTGGCAAATGAGATATAGCCAAATACGTTTTCAGTGAATTGATTGTCTAAGCTAATGTTAAACGTTGTGTTACTAAAATCGCGTGATTCTACACGGCCTAAGCCAAACGGCCCAGCACCATCAATATCTTTGGTTTCATCAGTGAAACGAATACCACTTGTTAATTTTAGGCTGTCGCTAAAATTATAGGTACTGTGAAAGAATGCCGCTTGAGCACTGGTTTCTACACCCACTGAAAAAGGAAAGATAAAAACAGAATCAAGTTGAATATCTTCTTCAAAGAAGAACACACCCGTGACAAAATTGAATGGGCCATCAAGATTTGACGTTAGCGTAAACTCTTGGCTAAGCTGATCTTGATCTGTTTGTTGTTGGAATGGAAAACCAATACGCGTTGATAAGTCATCTTCCAAAGTACGATAACCCGTTAACGACTGGAATGTATAGTTACCTAGTTCACCATTAATTTGAGCGAGGCACCTTCAGATTCAACTTCACTACGATAATCTGTAAAACAACCAACTGGAAGAAAGTTCGCTGGCACAAAAGAACTACAGACACCGCCCGGTGCTGGCTCAACAGTAAACAAGTTGCTATCTGCGTCACTTTCTAGATTGAGTATATCTGGAATTGGGTCCGAACCGTCTTGTGTGCTGTCTACGATTAGGTTCGCTGACCAGCTATCTGAGAAGTTGTGTAGTAATGAAAAACGAAATGCGGTGGTGTCGATTTCGCCGGCATTGGTGCCCGCTGCCGCAGCAAAGTCACCATTGGGATTTATCGTATGAAAACCATCGCGGCTACGAGTTAATATTCAGCCACGTATTGCCGTGTTATCACCTAAGACAACGGTACCAGTAAGCTTAGAATCAAAACGGCTTTCGCTACCAATAGTGATACCAACATCAAACTCGTTCTCATCAGTAGACGGTGCCCGGCTAAATACACGAATTGCACCACCATTTGAATTACGCCCATAGAGCGTGCCCTGTGGTCCACGTAGAACCTCTACTTGTTCAATATCAGCCAGATCAAATAATGACCCTACCGCGCGACCAATATAAATACCATCAACATAAACTCCAACCGCTGGCTCTGCTGTCGAGCGTGATTCATCTTCGCCCGTACCACGAATGAAAATACGTGCCGCATTTGCAGTACCCGTGTTGGTACCGATACTAATATTTGGGGTTGCGTACTGTAAATCTAAGATATTGGTGATTTGCTTCAATTCTAAGGCATCAGAATTAAGGGCTGTTACAGCAATCGGCGTTGTCTGTAGTGACTCATCGCGGCGCTGGGCACTAACAATAATTTCTTCAAACACTAGGTCAGAAGTGACTTCTTGTGCTGACACCGTGCTTGCAAAACTGGCTATTAAAGCGCTACCTAGTTAGAGCCTTGTTAAAAACTGTACTTACTTTCATGGATCTCTACTCCTTCTATGTATTAATTTATTTGTACTTAATTTACAGAGATGTACTCGTTTACTAGTGTTCTCACAACGCACTCAATTATCGATTAGAGCAAATTAAGTATATTGATATCACAATATGTTTTATATGGAGAGACCCATAAGATCAACGCAAAAATTAATTAATTAATGATTAGTTGAATAGAAAATCAGCCAGTATTTTAGGCGCTCAATAGTAATTGGGTGCGAAATTGAACAATTTAAGATCCTTAAGCCGATGATCCTTATCAGTAAAGAAATATAAGTCGGTAATGAAATAAAAGCCGTGAAGTGTACAGGCAAAAAAAATCGCCACTTAAAAGCGGCGATTAACAAATAAAGAAGAGAGAGTTATGAAAATAAATACTCATTTACATTTCATGCATCAATAATAGGCTCCAAAACCTGTTTTTTGCCTGTATTAACTGACTATTAACGAAAATGGCTGAAAAAATACTTTTTGTTGCACAATAACAACATCAATGGTGGTGTAAACACATCAAAAAGAGCCTGTTTTAATTTATTTTTGAACAAACTCGTTGATATGCATCGCTGTATTCTCTAAATCATGTGACACAATCACTGAAAAAGCATTCTGTTGGTCTAGGTCTTTTAACCATTTTCTTAACTGCGCGGTGCGTTTTATGTTCTCCGGTACAAGTACATAGCTGTATAAAGCTGACTTTGGAATATCGTGGTCGATGCTGGCTTTGTTGTTGGTTGTATCACCTGAAAACAATAAAACTTTACTTCCCAGTGCCACCATCCATAAAGTGGAGCCCGGCGTATGGCCACCTAACTCAAACGCTGCAATACCTGGAAATTGCGATGTTTGATATAAGCTGCCACCCTGCTTGCGTGAAAAATCTATTGGCGTTAGACACGAGTTTGCTATTAGGTTAGCCGCCGCTGTTGTATTGAAGTTATGCAAGCCACTTTGGCTCGGAGTTTGCAATACTGCTGCATTGGCACCTTTTGCACGGCAAAAATTTTCCACACCTTGTGTATGGTCAATATGCAAATGTGTAAAACCAACACCCTGAACAGCACTAATATTTGGGCCAAGCAACTCAGAAACCGTGCCATATATGATTGCATCACCTGCTGACGAATCGAGCTTTCTTAATAGCGCTGCAAAATTTTCAGCCTCATCACGACTCATACCTGTATCGATTAAAAAGCTTTTACCATCTAGCCATTCAACCAAGATTGAAATATGCGAAATCTGCCCACGCTCAAGCGTTTGGCTAGAGGTTAAAACATAACGCACCTGAGACGGTTTCTGCAAAGACGTCGTTAAAGCCAGCAACTCCTTTTGACTTGGTAACTCTGGTGCGACGCTACGAACTTGTCTGTGAGCAGGTATTAGAACAATTGCCGCCACTAACAAGAATAAAACAATCAATCCGCCGACTATTCTTAAAAACCATTTCATTGGTTTGTTTCCTCATACACTTTATAAACCAGTCTTCAGTATATGGGGTAACAGTATTTATTTCAGGGACAAGTTAATCAATAGTTCGAAGGTGTTATCACCCAAATAACCACGGCATCTTCCTTTGATGATGGGTTGCGCACTTGGTGGGGTTCGTCCCCATTGATTGAAAAGCTATCGCCAGCTTTCAGGGCGAAGGTTTTATCGCCGATCGTGAGCTCTAGTTCGCCCGACTGCAGCAAGCCGGCTTCTTCGCCTTTGCGTTTGCGGGGCTCTTTATCGCTTCGCGCGAGTGGTGAGAACGTGGTTAGTATCATTAATAGGTCGCCACTTAAATTAGGCGACAATAGCTCTTCATGAATGCCTGTGCCCGCGAAGTCTAATTGCCTGCGTGCATCTGCGCGCACCACAGTGCCTTGTTCTTCAATGGGCTGTTGTGTGGAACTGTGAAAAAACCAAGTAATTTGTACATCGAGTACTTCGCTAATACGTTGTAACACGGGAATGGGCAAATCAGATACACCGCGCTCAACTTGGCTAACATAGCCAACTGAACGGCCGATGCTTTCTGCCATCGTGGCGAGTGTGATGCTTTTTGATTTACGTAAATCGCGTATCTGCCGACCAATGCGAATGCTTTCTATATCACTGACATCAGCGTTTGCAGCATTGCTTGTTTTTTGATCGGCAGTTGACACGTTTATTTAACCTTTTAACAGTTTAAGATTTAATCTGTTCCATTGTCGGATCGTAAAACGGACGCAGACTTGGCGTTACTTTGTAACGCTCGCATTCTACTTCAATTTCAAAATCGGTTTCATCCAACCATTGCTTGGTAACACCTTCAGCGTGATGAACGTAGCCCATCGCCACAGTGGCGCCAACGGTATGGCCGAACATAGCGCCAGTGATATGCCCGACAACTTCGTCATTAGCCACAATTGGTTCTTCGTGGTAACACAATGGCTCTGGGTTCTCGAATTTAAATGCAATAAAGCGTTTTTTCAGCGGGCCAGTGGCTTTTTGCTCAAGCAAAGCCTCTCGACCAATGAAACCGCCTGGTTTATCGTATTTACAAGTAAAGCCAAGACCCGCCTCGAGTGCGGTATCTTCGTCGGTAATGTCATGCCCCCAATGGCGGTAGCATTTTTCAATACGCAGCGAATTCATCGTGTGGTAACCATAAGGCTTAATACCAAATTCAGCGCCGGCTTCTAATACAGCTTCAAACACACTAGGCGCGTATTCGGTTGGGATATAAAGCTCCCAACCTAACTCACCCACGTAGGTGATTCGAGAGGCACGCACAATGGCGTATTGCATTTCTATTTCGCGCGATGTTGCAAACGGGAAACCTTCATTGGACAAATCAGCGTTACTAATTTTGCTTAAGGTCTCACGTGATTTTGGTCCCATGACTGTTACCACGGCATAGGCTGACGTCATGTCGCTGATCACAACGAATTCGTCATCACGCTTATTGCGTTTGAGCCAAGCGATATCTCGCGTTTGGCAGGCGACACCGGATACCACCATGTAGTGATCATCGGCAAGACGAGTGACCGTGACATCTGCCTCGATTCCTCCACGCTCATTCAACCATTGGGTGTACACCATTTTGCCGGGGGCTATTGAAACATCGTTACAACAAATGCGGTTTAAGAATGTCTCGGCGTCTGGGCCTTGAACGTGATATTTTGAGAAAGATGATTGATCGATTACACCCACACCATTGCGCACCGCTTCGTGTTCAGCACGGTTATTATTAAACCAGTTTTGGCGGTAAAACGAGAGTTCGTATGCACGTTCTTGGCCTTCATTAGCAAACCAGTTAGCACGCTCCCAGCCATTGTCTGAGCCGAACACAGCGCCGAGTTCCGCTAGTTTGTCATGCAACACAGAACGCCGAACACCACGTGCAGTTTGAAATTGCTTAAACGGATAATGTGTTTCGTATAAAAGCCCGAGTGACTCTGTGGTACGTTCTTGCAAATACTTTTGGTTGCTTTGGAACGGCATATTACGGCGGATATCCACGTCCCATAAGTCTTGCGGCGCATGACCCTTTTGGATCCATTCAGCCAACATCTTACCGGCACCACCAGCAGACTGAATACCCACTGAGTTAAAACCAGCGGCAACAAAATAGTTTCGGCACTCAGGTGCTTCACCTAAGTGATAACGATCATCTGGCGTGAACGATTCAGGGCCATTAAAGAATACCTGTAAACCGGTTTCAGCCATTTGCGGCACGCGGTGCATGGCCATTTCCAAATAGGGCATTAAGTGATCAAAATCTTCAGGCAGTTCATCAAAACAAAAATCATCTGGAATGCCATCCATGCCCCAAGGTTTGGCGTTAGGTTCGAACATGCCAACTAATAACTTACCTGTGTCTTCTTTAAAGTAGCTATAGGCATCCATGTCGCGCAGCGTAGGTAAACCTGTTGTGATACCTTTAATTGGCTCAGTGACAACGTAGAAATGTTCAGCAGCATGTAACGGCACATTAACGCCGGCTTTTTTACCAAATTCACGCGCCCACATACCGGCACAGTTAACAACATACTCGGTATCGATATCACCTTTTTCAGTGATCACGCCAGCAACTTTGCCATTCTCAACTTTCATGTCGAGTACTTTGGTGTTTTCAAAAATTTGTGCACCACCATTGCGCGCACCAGTCGCCAATGCTTGAGTCACATCAACTGGGCTAGTCATGCCGTCCATTGGTAAATGCACGGCGCCGATAATGTCGTCAATATTTAACAGAGGCCATAAATCTTTGGCTTGGTCGGCACCAATCACGTTACATGGAAAGCCAGCGACTTTCGCCATTGACGCACCACGCTTTAATTCTGCAAAACGTTCTTTATTGTTCGCAACGGTTAGTGAACCATTACGCACAAAACCCGTTGCTTGGCCAGTTTCTTGTTCGAGCGTGTCGTACAAACTTGCGCTGTAGTTTGCCAGCATCGACATGCTGTACGTTGCCCGCAACGTCGGCACAAGCCCAGCGGCATGCCAGGTGGTACCACAGGTTAATTGCTTGCGTTCTAAAAGAACTACGTCGGTCATGCCGAGTTTGGTTAAATGATAGGCAATACTGCAACCGATTACACCGCCGCCGACAATGACAACTTGGGCTGATGAAGGGTGTTGTTTACTCACGGCAGTGTCTTCGAATGTTTAATTATAACTGTTTTTAGGTTTGTTTAATCGCGGGGATCTTTAGTTGCTGAACACGACGGTGCTATTGCCATGCACTAAAACACGATCTTCTAGATGAGCGCGTAAACCGCGTGCTAATACTGTTTTCTCAATATCTTTACCGCGGCGCACCAACTCTTCAGGTGAATCTGCATGGCTTACACGACCAACGTCTTGTTCAATGATCGGTCCTTCATCAAGTTGCTGGGTTACGTAGTGGCAAGTCGCACCAATCAATTTAACACCCCGGCTGTGCGCTTGATGATAAGGCTTGGCGCCAATAAATGAAGGTAAGAAGCTGTGGTGAATATTAATCACTTGGTATTCGTATTTTTCACACAATGCCGGCGGCAGAATCTGCATGTATCTGGCTAGCACAATCGTGTCGGCATTGGCTTCATCTACAAGGCGTTCAACCTCGTCAAACCCTTTTTGTTTGTTCTCTTTATCGATTGGCACATGGTGGTAGGTTAAGCCATAGAACTCGCATAGTTCGCGCATGTCGTTATGGTTGGAAATAACGCCGGCAATATCAAATAGCATTTCTTTGCTTTTCCAACGGTCAAGCAAATCGGCTAAGCAATGTGTGCCTTTACTTACCATCAATACCACGCGCTTTGGCACATCGCTGTCTACCAAGCGCAGATTTAGTTCTAAGTCATCAACAATGGGTTGCAGTTTTTCGCGAAATTCATCAATGCCAAATGAAAGAGAATCAGCTTTAACTTCAATGCGCGCAAAAAACCGATTTCGCTCAACTTCAGAATGATAATTTGCATTGCAAACCCAACCGCCGTGCTCGGTAATTAGTTCGCTTACGCGGGTGACGATTCCAACTCGGTCTGGGCAATCAAAAATTAAACGGTACGTATGTTTCATTAAATTTGGGGTTAATTGTTAACGATAAAGCCTGAATTTATCATAAAAAATATGTCTCAAATGAAAAATTTTAGTATTTTTTCATTATCAATGCAGCATAATTTTTTACTAGAGGTTGAGGCCTTAAATACAGATCAACGTAAAAATAGATTTCAATGAACTCAACTTCTACAGTAAGATGTTGTGGGCTGAATAAAAATAATAAATAAGCAGGAGCGCCTTAACCATGCTGAGAAAAACCAACGTGACAAACATCGAGCGTTCAAAACGAACCGCGAGTTTGAATAAAAGAGCAAATGTATTAGCCATATTTGCGTTTACGCTTATCGCAAGCTTGGCGACTAAGCCGGCCTTGGCAAGCGGTATTGACCAAGCGATTAATGATGCCTTTAAGCCTTACGCGAAAGCATTATCGGACTTTATTTTTTACTCCGTTAATATCGGTGGTGAACCAGCACCATTGATCGTTTTATTGTTGGTCGGCTGCGGCTTGTTTTTTACTTTCTATTTAGGCTTTATTAATGTTCGCGGTTTTAGTCATGCACTAAAAATTGTTAGCGGCAAATTTTCCGATCCTAAAGCGCCAGGCGAGGTTAGCCATTTTCAAGCATTAACAACCGCCGTGTCTGGCACGGTAGGCGTGGGCAATATTGCACACGTTGCTATCTTGATTTCAATTGGTGGTCCAGGAGCCGCGTTTTGGATGATTATGGCGGGCTTTTTAGGTATGTCATCCAAGTTTGCTGAATGTACTTTAGGTGTTAAGTACCGCAAAGAAAACCCTGATGGCTCTGTTTTTGGTGGGCCAATGTTTTATCTTGAAAAAGGACTTGCATCATTGAATATGCCAATGCTTGGTAAAGTATTAGCGAAGTACTATGCTGTGTGTATTTTGGTTGGAACATTGGGTATTGGTTGTATGTTTCAGTCAAACCAAGCCTATGTTCAGTTTGTAAACAGCACTGGCGCAGAGACCAGCTTCTTTTCTGATAAAGCGTGGCTAGTTGGCGCCATCCTAGGTGTGCTAACAGCGTTGGTTATTGTTGGGGGTATTAAGTCAATTGCCGCCGTTACTAGCCGCATGGTGCCATTTATGGCTGGACTTTATGTCATTACTGCGCTGATTGTTATTGGCGCCAATATTGAAAAAGTACCATATGCATTTTCAACGATTATTAGTAATGCATTCAGCCCTGAGGGTATGACCGGCGGTATCATTGGTGTGCTGATTTTAGGTTTTAGACGAGCAGCGTTTTCTAATGAAGCTGGAATTGGCTCTGCTTCGATAGCGCACTCGGCGGTCAAAACCGACGAACCCGTCACGGAAGGTTATGTGGCCATGTTAGAGCCCTTTATTGATACCGTGGTCATCTGCACAATTACCGCTTTGGTAATTATTGTTACGGTGTATGAGCCTGGTGTTACTGGTGCGAATGGCATCAGCGGCGTTGAACTCACCTCTTCTGCTTTTGCTAGCGTAATTCCTTGGTTCCCATATGTACTAACGGTAGTCGTGATTTTATTTGCTTACTCAACTATGGTCAGCTGGTCGTATTACGGCTTGTCTGGTTGGGTGTATTTATTTGGCGATAAGTCATCAACCAAAATGATTTACAACTCTATATTCTGTGTGTTTGTAATGCTCGGCTGTGCGGTAAAGTTAGACGCCGTATTGGATTTTTCAGACGCAATGGTTTTTGCAATGGCCTTGGCCAATATCATTGGCTTGTTTGTAATGGCGCCAATGGTAAAACGCGAAATTGCTGGCTATTGGGAACGATACTCACAGAAATTCCCTGCTAATGCTAAATAAAGCAGGGCGCTTTTCTACAGTGTTTTGATGACAAACGTTTCTCTACAAGCGTTTCTGTACAACAAAGCAAATACTGCCTGATCGGTAAATACTGTCGAGCATTTTGTCTTTGTTAGACCACGTCATTTTACGTGGTGCTAAGAATGGGAACGCCGTATGGATTTTATCCACAATACTAATGAGAGACTTTATCGCTCTTGGGTATTTACCCATCCTTGACAAAGAACCAAGCGTATCGCCCGAGGTCCAAATTCGTTTAAGCTCAAGCTCAGGGTGAGATTGAATAAGGCTGATTAGCCCCCAAGCCGTGTGGTGAAAATATGAATCGTGAAATGGTTCGCCTTGAGACACAGTTCCAACATAGATACCGCCATCTTTTATCACTCGCGCGATTTCATTGATTGCAACAAACGGGTTATGTAAGTGTTCGAGTACGGCATAAGAAAACACACAATCAAATATTGTGCTTTGAAAGGGTAAAGCATGTGCATCAGCCAACATATCTGCCTTTGGGTTAGAGTAATCAATGCCGACGTATTGACACTCTAAATGTTTGAACACAATTGCTTGATCTCGTGGGCCGCAACCTAAATCTAAAACCTTACTCTGCGGTTTTAAATAGCCCGCTATTGCAGAGATTAATTCACTTGAATCACGCGATGCTAAAGGACCATCATAGGTAATAGTTGGTATTGAAATATCCATTGACTCGAGTACTTCACTCGCATGACGCGCTGCTAGCCTAGCATGCTCGATATTAAGTCTTGATGGTCTGTTCGGTTTTATTGTGGGGGGGAGTATTGCTATCAGTGCAATAGCCACAATTATTACAGCCGTACTGAGAATCACTTTCTAATTGCTCTTTGGCCTCTAAAGCCTGTTGGCAATCGGGGCAGGCTAAGAAATTTTCATACCATGCATTTGACATTATGGCTCACTGATACCTTATAAATGGAATTATTATCTAAGGCACCATTTCATGCACTAGGTCTGCTAATGCTTTTATGCCCGGCTCGATATTATCTCGCTTAATTGACGAGTAACCAAGTCGAAAATAATTCATCGGCGGCGAGTCATTCAAAAAGTGGATATCGCCTGGCTCAATGATGATGCCGCGCTCTAAGGCTCGGCGATGCAATTCTCGAGCATCTAGACCTTCGGGAGCTTGCACCCAATATGAAGAGCCACCAAACGTTGGTGGTATTGCTGACTCTGGCAGATGCGTATCAAGGACATTGCCCATGACTTTCCAGCGGGCTTCATACACTTTCAATACTTTGGCAGCAAGCGTGTCGTAATAACCACGCGCAATAAATAGTGCAACCGAGCGCTGGTTATTCGCGGGCGGGTGACGCACCATCAAGCGCCGCAACGCGATTGCTTCTTTAATAATTTCTTTTGAACCGACTATATAACCAAGGCGTAACCCGGGCGCAAGTATCTTAGAAAAACTGCCTGCGTAAATAACGCGGTCGTCATTATCAAGACTTTTAAGTGCAGGGATATGCTCAGATTGAAAACTGGTTTCAGACTCGTAATCATCTTCAATAATCACGAAATCTTCGTCGCAAGCCATTTTGAGTAATTCTTGTCGACGATCCAGCGGCAATGTTACCGTAGTTGGTGACTGATGACTGGGCGTAACGTAAATGCAATCACAGTTGCTTAAGTTACGATCGATAATCAAACCACTGTTATCTATCGGTAAAGGTTTAATCGTTGCTTCGTTTAATCGAGCAATATTACGAACATCGGTGTAACCTGGGTTCTCTACACCCATGACACTTTTATGATTGAGTAATAGCTTAGTTAATATGTATAGGCCTTGTTGTGTGCCTACCGTGATCATAATTTGATCTTCATCTACCCAGATGCCACGCCTAGGTAAAATACGGGTACGTATTTCATCAACCAGCATTGGGTCATCTGAAATAAAATGATCCGATGCCCAATCACGAATATCATTGTCACTGACGGAGTCACGACAACATTCTCGCCACTTTTGTGTGGGGAATAAGTTGTCATCAAACTGACCGTAAATAAATGGGTATTTGTAATTTTGCCAATCATTTGGCTTTTCAATATTGCGCTGACCCAATTGCTTGGACTTAATTATTTTTGACCAATCTGGCGCATTCTTTTCAGCGCTTGGTTGCGATTGCTGGAACTCGGCACGACCTTTTAGAATTTCAGGGTTAATAAAATAACCGCGTCGTTCCTTTGCAACCAAATACCCATCATCTTCCAAGTGTTCATAGACTAGAACAACTGTGTTACGCGCGATGCCTAAACGTTTAGAAAGTTTGCGGCTAGAAGGCAGCGGTGTATCAAGTGAGAAGTTGCCGCGCATGATTGCTTCAGACAGCTTTTTGCGCAGCTGCAATTGCAGGCTGGTATCGGAATGGGGTTTTAAGCCCAGCAAATGTTCTAACATGACATCACCCATGCCGTTATTGTACCTCAGTCCATTTGCGCAAAAATAATAATAATTGAGAAAAAAAGTCTTAATTATGGTGATTATTTACCCATTAGACGAGCATGAACTCGATTCAACATGCCTTGGTTCTCTTTTACTCGCTGCAAAACCTCGCGATACGATAATAATTCCATTGCTTGGTTACGTTGTTCTGCGGCAATTTGTACCAGATATTTGCCATGCTCAAAAAATATTTTATACGCTTGCCAGACACTGAACTTAGGATCAAACATATTGGTCGGCAATGAAGCCACGCCATTTACTTCTATCACAACAAACTCACCACGCTTGAACGCTTCTTCGTCGGCCGTTTTAACATCCACTCGACCAAAATTAAACCCTGGCTGATTTTCAAAAATTGCAAAAATGGCTTGTTCTAATTCGGGCGTTAGCAAATGTGTGTCATCGGTAAATTTGCAGCCTAATGTATGTGAACCAATAAACGAAATTCGTTTTTCTTCACCGTCTGCTAATACTTCAGACGTGTCTACGTCTTGCAAAAATGCATTCCAATGCTCTGTATAACGCTGGTGATTTTTAGCTAACGCAAGAATATCATCATTACCGTTGCCAACCACAGTTGGGAAATGTTTTTTATTAATACCGGTGATTTTTGGCACGCCGTTTTGGCGAATATAAAATACACCGCACTCGTATGGAAATGGGGTAAATTTTTGCAGTATGTAATGACCAAGCAGTAACGGCGTTTGTCGTTCAACATCTTCAGGTGTGGACAGTTTACAGATACCTTTACCAACGCAACCCACATCCGATTTTAAAATAGCAGGATAACCATGTGTTTCAACAAACGCATAAATTTGCGCTTTTTTTGCGTCAACCGAATCCTCATCGTGGATGAGTTCACTTGGCATAAAAAACGCTTGGTCGTACGCAAGCTGGCTTTGGTATTTAGACCCTAGCCCTATCTCTCCATGATCTAAAGCATAATTTGCCTTAGCTAATGTTTTAAGACCAACGCGGTTTATCAAACACTGCCAAGCCAAATAAATATAAAACGGAAACTCAAATACACGCGGATTCCAAAATTCGTATTTTTTAATCAATCTTATTTTACCGAAAGCCTAATCAAGCCAATCTCTGCAAAGGCTCACTGGTTAATTTTTTATTGTATTTTGCTGTTAATTTAACAACGTAATTACGATGCGAGAAACAACTTAGCATTAGAGTTTATTCTAACGCGTAAATTATGCAATATCGCTGATAAATAAAGCCATTTCTGGCGATATACAATGCGTTCATCTGGCTCTATTGTTAACACATTTATTCTACTAATCTGTCGCTATTAAACTGCATTCTATTATGCAAATAATAGACCTTATTTGGTAAATGTTTATTTCAATTATTGATTACACAAATACCATTAAATAAAAACGCTTTAGACGGTTATCAACATGAACGATCACTCAAAAATCAATGACATGAGCGCTGCGCTCGCAGCTGACAAAAGCAGTGTTTGGCATCACCTAACAAACCATACACCGTTTGAAGATAAGGCGCCAATGATGATGGCTCATGGCAACGGTCTGCGCATGACCGACAGCAATGGCAATGAGTTTCTTGATGCCGTTTCAGGTGGCCTGTGGACGGTAAATGTAGGCTATGGTCGCGAGACAATCGCCAAATCAGTCTATGATCAGCTGGTTAAAATGAACTTCTTCTCGCAAGGTTTTGGCAATGAACCCGCGGCTTTATTTGCTGAAAAGTTACTCGAAAAAATGCCTGGAATGGGCCGAGTTTATTATTCAAACTCAGGCTCAGAAGCCAACGAAAAAGCCTATAAAATTGTTCGCCAAATTGCGCATAAAAAATACGATGGCAAAAAACACAAAATTTTGTTCCGTGAGCGCGACTATCACGGCACCACGATTGCCGCCTTAAGCTCAACAGGCCAGTTCGAGCGTAAAAATCAATACGGCCCATTTACCCCTGGTTTTGTGGAGTTTCCGCACTGCATGCAATATCGCTCACAATGGGGTGACATCGCAGATTACGGTGTAAAAGCCGCTCGTGAGATGGAACGCGTTATCCTAGAAGAAGACCCAGATACAATCGGTGCAGTCGTACTTGAACCAATAACCGCTGGCGGTGGTGTAATAACGCCACCCGAAGGCTACTGGGAAACAATTCAAGAAATCTGCAAGCAATACGACATTCTGCTACACATTGACGAAGTGGTTTGCGGCCTTGGCCGAACAGGTAAATGGTTTGGTTACCAACACTATGGTATTCAGCCAGACATCGTAACGATGGCCAAAGGTGTTGCATCGGGTTATGCGGCAATCTCTTGCACAGTCACCACCGAAGAAATTTTCGATATCTTTAAAACCGATTCGGATGACCGCATGGGTTACTTCCGCGATGTCTCCACCTTTGGAGGCTGCGCCGCTGGCCCTGCAGCCGCACTTGAGAATATACGCATTATTGAAAACGAAAACTTACTCGATAATGTCACCAAACAAGGCGAGTACTTTCTTGAGAAACTCAACGAATTAAAAGACAAACACCAAGTGGTAGGTGATGTACGCGGCAAAGGTTTATTAGTCGGCCTAGAGCTCGTTAAAAACCGCGAAACCAAAGAGCCAGTAGAAGAAACATACATCATGCGCTTAGCTGGCCACTGCCAAACCAATGGCGTGATGATTGGCAGAACTAACCGCAGCTTCCGTGAACTCAATAATACGATTGTGTTAAGCCCAGCGTTGATTGCGACGCAAAGTGATATTGATGAAATTGTTATGGCGCTTGATAATGCGATGAATGAGATTGTTGATTATAAGTAGTGTCTGGTTTTAGCGTTATTTGTTGACTCTGCGAGCCTCTAATACTGTTTTTTGTTTTAGATTGCCACTGCCGTGGCAGGCCTTAATTCTTTTGCACGAGCAAAAGAAAGTAGCTGTTCTTGGGGTCCGATCGCCAGTCGCGGCGAGCGACAATCTGGGTAAATATATAGATTAGTCATTAGAATTCATGCTTTGTTTAGTAATGGCGCATCAAAGCTAGATTGCGCTAGCTCATAGAGTCGCTCTTCTGCTTTGTATTGTGGTGAGGTGTGTACAGACGTATATAAAACAGACTGTGTGTGCTGATAGAGCAGCTCCTGTGCATACCCCAAGGGCACCTGGTCCATGCACTCGCGACATACCGTTCATCCTGAACATACTTTGAAAATTGCTCCTGCATTTTCAGGGTACCGCCCATTCATGGGCATAAAAAAGCCACTGCCTTTGAGGGCAGTGGCTAAACAAACTAAACATGTAGGGGTGGGTATATTTAGTTTGGTTTTCAAATGAAAAACAACATACGGAAAAACTTAATCCGTGAGACATTTATATCAAATCACAAGTGGCTTCTAAGTGTTTATTAACGGCGAGTAATTCAAAATTAATGATTTGGTAAACTATGTATTATTTGTGTCTGGTATCAGCGCCAGTTTAGTAAGAAATATCAATTATAAGATAGTTTGTTTGCTCTTCTGCAATCAGTAAGGACACTTCATCATCAATCGATTTTTTTAATAGGTTCCTTGCAAGTGGTGAATCAATGCTGATGTAACCACGTTTTGCATCGGTTTCATCAGGCCCAACAATACGGTGAGTCACGTGCTCGCCATTGTCTTTTTCAAGCGTAACCGTTGCACCAAAAAAGATTTGTTCACGATTACCAACTTGGTTAATCACTTTCAGATCTGGCATACGTTTTTGTAAATAACGAATGCGCCTGTCTAAGCCTGCTTGTTCTTTTTTTCGATAAATATATTCCGCATTTTCAGAGCGATCTCCTTCGGCCGCGGCGGCCGCGAGCGCATCGTTTACAATACGCCTCTTAGCCCATAATGCTTTTACTTCTTGTTCTAAGGCTATGTAGCCTTCAGGCGTAATGTAGGGTGATGACTTAGCTTGTGGGGGGCGCCAGCGCGACATAGTATTTGGCCTGTATGTTGATCAACTTTGCTTGAGTCACTTTAGCTTGAATGGGAACCGCTCAAACGGCATACTCTGTGGCCGATGAACGCTCTAGACAATCACATAAAAAACGGACTCTTTGCATGATAAACCGAGCGGAAGAAATTTTAAAACACACTTTTGGCTACCTCGATTTTCGAGGTGAGCAGCGTCGTGTTATTGAGAATGTGTTGGATGGTCAAGACACTTTAGTGCTGATGCCAACAGGTGGTGGTAAATCACTGTGTTATCAAATTCCAGGGATTGTTCGTGAGGGCATGGCGATTGTTGTGTCGCCGTTGATTGCGCTTATGCAAGATCAAGTGTCAGCGCTGCAACAGCTCGGACTGCGCGCCGCATATTTAAACTCTACCTTAAGTCGCGATACACACAATGATGTAATGCGCTCCATATACGATGGTGAGCTTGATTTGTTGTATGTCGCGCCAGAGCGCTTATTGCAAGACAATACCTTGCAGCGTTTAATGTCAGTGAATATCTCGTTGATTGCGATAGATGAAGCCCATTGCGTTTCACAATGGGGGCATGATTTTAGAGCCGATTATTTGGGTTTACATGTGCTGCAAAGCGCGTTCCCAGGTGTGCCGCGAATTGCCTTAACCGCCACTGCTGATGATCGAACACGAGAAGAAATTGTCACGCGTTTAGCGTTAAATAACCCCAAGACATATGTCAGTAGTTTTGATCGGCCCAACATCCGCTATCTAGTTCAACCAAAGGGCGATGCAAAAGCGCAGCTAATGAGTTTTTTGCAAGATCATAAAAACCAAGCGGGCATTGTTTATTGTATGTCTCGTAACCGAGTAGATGGCATTGCTGCTTGGCTGCATGGTCGCGGTATTAATGCCTTGCCATATCATGCAGGCTTAAGTGCCGAACAGCGAGCTGAAAATCAACAACGATTTTTGCGCGAAGATGCCGTTGTTATCGTTGCAACGATTGCGTTCGGTATGGGGATTGATAAACCGGATGTACGGTTTGTTGCGCACCTCGATTTACCAAAAAATATTGAAGCCTATTACCAAGAAACCGGTCGCGCAGGCCGCGATGGTTTACCGAGTAATGCGTGGATGGTCTATGGCCTGCAAGACGTCGTGCGTATCGTTAAAATGGTGCAAGACTCAAATGCCGAAGATCAATACAAACGCGTAGAGCGTGCAAAAATAGACAGCTTACTTGCGTGGTGCGAGGTCACTACCTGTCGTCGTCGCGGCTTACTGAATTATTTTGGCGAAACCATGGAGGGCGCGTGCGGAAATTGCGATGTATGCCTTAATCCGCCGAAAACATGGGATGCCACCGAGGCTGCACAAAAGCTGTTATCAAATATTTATCGAACCGGTCAGCGATTTGGCGCGGGCCATGTGATTGACGTGTTGCGCGGCAAAGACACTGCCAAAGTAGCACAGTTTGGACACCATACCTTAAGTACTTTTGGTATTGGCACTGATCAAAGTGATCAACAATGGCGCTCTATTTTACGGCAGCTTATTGTGCAAAGTTATGTGTTCGTCAACGATGCGCAATACGGCGCATTACAGCTAAGCGAAAAAGCACGCGGCTTGCTCAAAGGCGAGATAAAAGTGTTCTTAAGAGAAGACGCCATATCAGCTAAGCCGCAACGCGCCAAAAAACTACCCGCCAAAGTAGACGAAGCCGACCGCGAATTATGGGAAGCGTTGAAAGCTTGCCGCAAAGCACTGGCCGATGAACAAGGTGTGCCGCCGTTTCATATCTTCCACGATGCAACGCTAATGGAAATGATGCAATTCAAACCCAGTGATAATGCCGAGTTATTAACCATTAATGGTGTGGGCGAGAAGAAATTAGAAAGTTATGGCGATGAGTTCTTAGAAGTGTTGAGTAGGTTTTAAAGTTAAATCAGAGAGTTCACGCTATTTGAGAGTAGTCCTTGGTTTAAGCAGTTATGAAGTCGGCATGCCTGTTATATACAAGTAGCCGACATTATTAAGTATGTGGCTTACTTTGTCGTATGAAAACAAGCAACGCAATAATGGACAATATCGCCGCTGCCGCAAACGGCGCGCCTGGTTGATAGAACGCGGCGTCTTGTTTGGTGAACTCTCTAAAGATAAAGGTCATCAATAAAGGGCTAATGATGCTGGCAATGGCAATGACTGATGAGAAAACGCCTTGCAGTTCGCCTTGTTCCGAATCATTGGATTGATCTGCCATCATGCCTTGGATAGCAGGGCGAACGACTTCGCCAAGCGCGACAATCGGCATCCCAATAAAAACAATCCAACCGTCTTTGATGAAAGTCATGCCTATTAATGACACGACGGTCATCATCATTCCGAGTACGGCGGTTTTGCGTTCGCCGTAACGCTGAATCATTATTCGCAAAACCCATATTTGCATTACGGCAGAACTGATTCCGTATACCGCGAGACTGATGCCGACGGTGCTTAGAGACCAGGCAAATTGTTCGATCGTGAAGTAGCTCCATATTGATGGATAAACTTGACCTGCGATGGACGATAACAAAGTGACCAACATCAAGCCGCCGACGAAAGGCAAATGCCGTAAATTAAGCAGCGCACTAAACGGGTTGGCGCGCCGCCATTCAAATTTACGTCTTGATTCAGGTGCCAGTGTTTCGGGTAACACAAAATAACCAAATAGCGCATTAGCAAAAGCAAATCCGGCGGCTACAAAAAACGGCATTCTTAGCCCGAGTTCTCCTAACATGCCGCCAATGGCGGGACCAATTACAAAGCCGATTCCAAATGCCGCACCAACCATACCAAAGTTAGAGGCGCGTTGGCCTTTGTCGGAAATATCGGCAAGGTAGGCGAAAGCGGTGGAGTAGGTTGCGCCAGTAATCCCTGAGATTAAGCGCGCGATAAAAAATATGACTAACGTGGGTGCCAGGGCTAATAGTAGGTAATCGAGCCCCATGCAGATTAGAGAAATAATCAAGACGGGTCTGCGCCCGAAGCGGTCAGATAAATTACC